>CAVJQN010000208.1:0-2027 GCA_963651635.1 Agathobacter sp. | reverse complement strand
CAGGAACCGTGGGTCAGGTCATCCCGCCGTCCATCCCGATGGTTACGTACTGCGTACTGGCCAATACATCTATCAGCACACTCTTTCTGTGCGGCGTAGTCCCCGGTATCCTGATGGGTCTGAGCATGATGGTTGTGGCATTCAGATATGCAAAGCAGCACGACGTACCGATTGTCAAGGTGGACCGCAGCCTCAAGCATATCATGGCGGTACTGACAGACAGCATCTGGGCGTTGATCATGCCTGTTATCATCCTCGGAGGCATCTATTCGGGCATATTCACCGCGACAGAGGCCGGAGCGGTTGCGTCGGTATACGGACTGATCGTCGGAGTATTTGTATATCGTGAGCTCAAGATAAAGGATATCCCGAGCGTCATCGTCAAGTCGGCTATAGGCTCCTCGGTCATCATGCTGATCATGGCTACAGTAGGAACATTCAGCTATGTACTGACCATGGGACAGATCCCGCAGATTATAGCCTCGGCGATGCTTGGACTTACCAGAAACAAGTACATCCTGCTGTTCATACTCAACATAATCATACTGATCGCGGGATGCTTCCTGAACTCCAGCGCGGCCATAGCGCTGCTGACACCGATACTTCTGCCGGTCATGACGGCCGTAGGCGTGAGCCCGTATCTGGTGGGTATCATATTCATAGTAAACATGGGCATAGGAATGATTACGCCGCCTGTAGGCAACTGCCTGTACGTCGGATGCAATATAGCTAATGTCAAGTTTGAGGCAGTCGTGAAGGCCGTCATTCCGTTTTTGATAGCGGAGGTTATCGTACTGTTCCTTATCACCTATATCCCGGCGCTGCCGTTGGCACTGGCCGGTGTGCTGTAGCAACAGCTGTCTTTAGCAAAAATAAATGTAATTCCAAGGAGGATTATTTATGACAAACCAGGAGGCTCGCGACCAGCTCGCCAACACGATGGAAAAGTTCATCGGACTTTCCTGCAAGAGACTGCCGGATGATGTATATGAGAAGCTGAAGGAGTGCAGGGAGAGGGAAACGTCAGAGATGCAGAAGGTCATCTATGACACCTATTTCGACAATCTTGAAAAGGCGGTCAAGCTCAATCGTCCGTGCTGCCAGGACACCGGACTGCTTCATTTCTATATCAATGTCGGCGCGGATTTCCCATACATGGGCATCGTCGAGGATGCGCTCAGAAAGGCTACGGCGAGAGCTACATTCAGCGCCCCGCTGCGTCAGAACACGGTAGATTATTTCTATGAGAGAAATACCAACAACAACACCGGTGAGAGGATGCCGTGGATACACTGGGATATCATTCCGGACAACAGTGATCTTGAGATATGCACATATTTCGCAGGCGGCGGCTGCTGTCTGCCCGGATGCTCAAAGGTATTTAAACCCAGCGACGGATATGCTGCTATCGTGAAGTATGTCTTTGATGCGGTGTCGGATCTGGGCCTGAATGCCTGCCCGCCCTTGATCGTGGGCGTAGGTCTGGGTCACAATATGGAGAACGCGGCGCTGCTGTCCAAGAAGGCATATCTGAGACCGCTCGGTACGCATCATCCGCATCCGAACGGCGAGAAGCTGGAGCAGGATCTCGAGAAGGGACTGAACAGCCTCGGCATCGGTGCACAGGGACTGAGGGGCAACACGGTGGCTATGGAGGTGCATGTAGAGTCATCGGCACGTCATACAGCTACCATCGCGGTCGGCGTCAATGTCGCATGTTACGCACATCGCCGCGGAGTCATCAAGTTCAACAAGAACCTTGAGTATGTTCTCGAATCTTACAAGGGGGTAACATTATAATGGCAGTTGAGAGAAAAGACGGGAAAATCATTCTGACCACTCCTATACATGAGGAGGATATCAAGGATCTTCGCATAGGCGATATCGTGTATCTGTCAGGACACCTTGTGACAGGCAGAGACGACGTTCACAGACGTGTAGTTCACGAGGGTATGACAAGCCCGTGGGATTATCGCGACGGCGCGATCTTCCATGCAGGCCCTATCATAGATGAGCAACCGGGCAAC
>CAVJQN010000207.1:0-3408 GCA_963651635.1 Agathobacter sp. | reverse complement strand
CGATCTTCGTGTTAAGGTCATTAGTGTCAATATTCGGTGACAAACGAACTTCCTTGATCTCGATGGTCTTCTGCTTTTTTCTGGCTTCCTTGTCCTTCCTTGCAGCCTCGTACCTGAACTTGTTGTAGTCGATGATCTTGCACACCGGCGGGTTGGCGGTCGGTGCGATAAGGACGAGATCAAGTTCTGCCTCATCCGCCTTGCCAAGCGCCTCGTTCAAGGGTACTATCCCCAACTGTGAACCATCTGCCCCGATCAGTCTTACTTCCTTGGCTCTGATCTGTTCGTTAATCAATTGCTCGCTAATTTTTTTCACCTCCAGACATGAACATCCTGCTCTACATGAATATGAGACGGCAGAAAGGATCCGCCGTCTCATCATAATCATACGTCACGCAGGGCGCATGCTCTGCATTCCGGAATATGAACCCGGGTCACTTTCATCAGTGCCGAGGTGAGGCGAACCTGCTTTCTTTTCGCAAATACCTGACAAGTATAGCACTTTCCTGCCGGATGTCAACCATGAACTGTTTGATCGCACCGTATCCGTCAGAAACCCAGCGGCGGTAGGAGGCGGTCTTGCGCATACTTCCCGATATACTCATCGCCGCTTATCCCAGCCGTACATGTTCTCAGCCGAGATCCGACGGCTTCATGCTGAGGTCTATGCGTCCTCTCATGGTATCTATCTTGATGACCTTGCAGGTCACCTCGTCGCCGACATTGACCACATCCTCCACCTTCGCCACTCTCCTGTCGGCGAGCTTTGATATATGGATCATGCCCTCCTTGTTGGGAGCGAGCTCTACAAACGCGCCGAACTCAAGGATCCTCGTCACCTTGCCGGTAAATACCATGCCGACCTCGGGATCAGTCACGATATTGTGGATGGTCGTCAGCGCCTTGTCTATCATGGCTCTGTCTGTGCCGCATACGCTCACGAGACCTGAGTCGTCGATATCTATCTTGACACCCGTCTCCTCGATGATCCTGTTGATGACCTTGCCCTGCTTGCCGACCACATCGCCGATCTTCTGCGGATCTATCGTGATCTGCTCTATCTTGGGTGCATACTCGGAGAGCTGCTTTCTGGGCTCTGCGATAGCCGGCTTCATGCATGTCTCCATGATGAAGGTACGAGCCTCCTTGCATCTTGCGATAGCGCCTTCGACGATAGGTCTTGTCAGTCCGTGGATCTTGATATCCATCTGGATAGCGGTGATGCCGACGTCGGTACCTGTTACCTTGAAGTCCATATCTCCGAAGAAGTCCTCAAGACCCTGGATATCCGTCAGCAGCACGAAATCATCGTCCGTATCTCCTGTCACCAGACCGCAGCTGATACCGGCTACCATCCTCTTGATCGGAACGCCTGCTGCCATCAGGGACATGCAGGACGCGCAGGTCGATCCCATGGATGTGGAGCCGTTGGACTCAAAGGTCTCGGATACGCATCTGATGGTATACGGGAACTCCTCCTTGCTCGGAAGCACGGGGAGCAATGCTCTCTCTGCCAGCGCTCCGTGTCCGATCTCACGTCGGCCCGGACCTCTGGACGGCTTCGTCTCACCTACCGAGTAGGACGGGAAATTGTAATGGTGCATATATCTCTTGGCTGTCTGCGTATAGTCAAGACCGTCGAGCTTCTGCATCTCGGAGAGCGGCGCGAGCGTAGTCACATCGCATATCTGTGTCTGACCTCTGGTAAACATCGCCGAGCCGTGTACTCTCGGGATGATATCAACCTCTGCCGCCAGCGGTCTGATCTGTGTGATCTGCCTGCCGTCCGGTCTCTTATGATCCTTGAGGATCATCTTGCGGATGGTCTTCTTCTCATACTGATATACGGCTTCGCCGAGCAGTGCTACCCACTCGGGCTTCTCCTCAAATGCAGCCGCGAGCTTCTCCGTCAGGTTCTTTATATTCTCGTTGCGGGCAGCCGAGTCGTCCGTAAATACCAGCGTCTCCATCTCCTCGACCGGGCAGATCTCCTTTATCGCATCAAAGAGCTCCTGCGGTATGGCGCAGCTCTCATATGAATGCTTCGGCTTGCCGCACTCTGCGACGATCTTGTCGATGAACTCTATCAGCTGCTTGTTGACCTTGTCAGCCTCGTAGATAGCCTCGATCATCTTGGCCTCGGGGATCTCCTTGGCGCCCGCCTCGATCATGATGACCTTGTCGCGTGTAGATGCTACTGTAAGCTGCAGATCAGACACCGCATTCTGCGCCTGTGAGGGATTGACTATGAACTCACCGTCGATCATGCCCATCTGCGTCATGGCGCAGGGGCCTGCGAACGGGATATCCGATATGGCTGTCGCTATCGCCGATCCCAGCATCGCCGTCAGCTCCGGTCTGCACTCGGGATCCACCGACATGACGAGATTGTTGAGCGTTACATCATTTCTGTAATCCTTGGGAAAAAGCGGTCTCATCGGTCTGTCGATGACACGGCTGGTGAGGACGGCATTTTCGGATGCCTTGCCCTCTCTCTTGTTGAAGCCGCCGGGGAGCTTACCTACCGCATACATCTTCTCCTCGTACTCCACCGAGAGCGGGAAGAAGTCGATCCCGTCACGCGGCTTGTCGGATGCCGTCGCCGTAGACAGCACCACCGTATCGCCGTAGTGGATAAATGCGGCGCCGTTCGCCTGCTTTGCCACGCGCCCGATATCTACTCTGAGCGTGCGTCCCGCCAGTTCCATAGTGTAGCTCTTGTAATTACTCATCCTTCATTCTCCTTAACATAAGCCCTGCCAACTCTCCGTGCAGAACTACCACTGATACCATATACATCCGATGCCTATGTATATCTGACACTTCTATGCATCCGACGCGTGTATACACCTGATACATGTCTCCCCGTCCGAACGCGCATCGCCGATAACGAAAGGAAAGGTGGAGACTGACGCCCCACCTTTCCAATGTTCTGTCATTACTTTCTCAGACCCAGCTTCTCGATGAGAGCTCTGTAAGCGTTGATATCGCTGTTCTGGAGGTACTTGAGCAGATTTCTTCTGCGTCCTACCATCTTCAGCAGACCTCTTCTGGAATGATGATCCTTGGGATTTGCCGAAAGGTGTGCATTGAGCTCGTTGATGCGCTCTGTCAGGATAGCTACCTGAACCTCCGGCGAGCCTGTATCACCCTCCTTGCGTCCGTACTGTGAGATCAGCTCTGTCTTCTTCTCTTTTGTAATCATGACTTTCTCCTTTTTTACTGACCTACCCGCGACATGAGCAAGGGCCGGAGCGCCGCATACCCAGCCGGGGCGAATGAAACGAGTGACATACTATCACAGGCGCCGAGCGGGTGTCAAGTATGGGATAGTTCAGGGGCATTTCCTATCCATCGCCTCCACGATCACCCGATTCATCTCATCATAGGAATTAGCATCCGCTCCCT
>CAVJQN010000206.1:0-3469 GCA_963651635.1 Agathobacter sp. | reverse complement strand
GCCTCCTGCCTGTTTGCAGAACAGTGCGTATCTCCTCCATCCTCTTGCCTGTAAATACGGTTTCCGCCGATCTGCCCCGCAGCAGCTGTATCGATCTTCCCAGTATCGCCTCTGCCTTTTTGTTCATGGTCTGGAACAGGCCGTTTTTATCTATGCTCGCTATACCGTCGGCTACCGTGTCAAAAACCGTATTGATTTCCTGATTTTTCTTGCGTTCCTTTTCAAGTGACTGCTGCACATCGACCGCATGCTCATACGCCTTGCGAACCATCTCAAAGCTGGTTCCTATGACGATCGACTTCATATTCTGGATCCTGGCCATACGGCATGCGAGATCTCCGCCTATCAGCACATCCATATTGTCCTTTTTCGCCTTGAGGACCATATCCCGGATGTTTTCTCTGTTTTCAGCCGTATAAAGAGTGACGGCGGGCCGCAGTATGCCGAAAAAAGACCGGATCCTCTCCACAAAGTCTTCCATGCCGATGATGCCGATGCGCGGATTCCTGATGCCGCTCTCCTCCTCTGCCCTAAGGATGCACTCCACTATGCTTTCATCCGTGATCCCGATATCTATGACAGGAAAAGGCAGATGTGACTTTTTAAGGAGAGTAGCAGTATCTCCCCTTGCGATGATCACATCTGTCGTCCTTGTATCAAGACCTCGTGCATATTCCACGGCAGCATCCATATGCGCGAGATGTATATGCAGATTGTCCTTATTCTTCAGAGTCTGTTTAAGCCTTGCCGCCTGCTCCTCGATATGTGTTCCCGGCGCCAAAAGCACTATCCGTCCCATGTCACGCTTCCTCCGCGGCAGCCTCTCACATCTGCGCCAGTCTCCTGCACGCTCCCGCGAGCTCCTGCAATGTGCTGCACGAGATCATGGTGGACAGCTTTGAGAGAGCCTGTATATTGCCCGAGTACTTCCACTTGCTCTGCGGTATCGGATTGAGAAATATCACGCGTCCCGCCTTGGCGCGGGCTCTCGCCAGCTGCGTGAGCGCCTGAGCGGTATCCACCGTCTTGCCGTCCGAGAGTATCAGGAGTATAGCTGCGGGACTGAGCACAGGAGGCTTTTTCTCATTGATCTCCAGAAGCGCGCTTCCCAGATTCGTCCCCCGTCCGAACATGCCCGAGCGCTTCACATATTCGCGGAACCTGTCCATATCATGCAACGCATATACGTCCGCCTCGACCATCTCCTCGGAAAAAAGGAACACGCGTGAGCTCTCAGATGCCTGATTCAATGACTGTATGAAGCGCAGCGCAAATTCAGAAAATCGTATCATCGAGCCCGATACATCGCACAGTATCACCAGCTGCTTGCGCGTTGAGCGCTTTTTCTTGTGCTTTAAGCGCACCATCGCGCCGCCCGTCTCCAGGCTCTTTCTTATCGTCCTGCGAAAGTCCAGTATATGACTGCTCCCGGCTCTCTTTCTCTTCTGCGTCAGCTCACCCGTGATCTGCTTTGACAGTCCCTGTATATAGTAGACCGCCTTGGGTATCTCATGATCCTCAAACTCGGAGATCTCCTTGAAGAGCATACCGACCTCGGGGTCGACCGGTGCGGCTCCCAGCGCCGCGTCCTCCATCATCAGCTGCTGCTCCATCATGGAGCGGGCAAATACCGAATGGATGAAGTTGCCGTACAGCTCCCTGTTTCTGGAGTCTTCGCCTGTGAAGCGTTCCTTGAGCTGCTGGAGGTGGTCTCTCTGCTCCTGAGACAGCTGTGAGTAGGCGTCTATCTGCTCCTGCGAGAACTCGTCTCCTGCATCTCCCAGCTGCTCCTGCGCCTGAGCACGCGCCTGTGCCTGCTCCAGCTCCTGCTTTCTGTGCATCTCGTCCAGCAGCCGTATCATCTCCTCCGTCAGGAAGAATCCGTCGAAGACACGGTCAAATCTCAGCTGCTGGTTCCTGTCCTTGGCATATACGGTCCTGAGAGCCGTCTTGAGGACCTCTCTGTCCTGCGCGCCGAGATCTATCGTCACCCTCGCCGCGTCCGCGGTCTCCGCGGGCGTGACATCGAGCCCCTGCTCTCGCAGGAGCCGCCCGAATACTGCCAGCTTTTCAAGATATACCTCATAGTCAAGCATGCTTATGATCCCTGCCTGCCGCCTTGGCTGCGGCTGTCCCCGCATCCGCCATATCCGATTTTGCCGCTGTTTTAGATGCGTCACCCTCTTTGACGGATTTTGCCGATACACTATGCGTATGATGGGTATGTTCGCACTTGCACTCATGTGACGGTGCGCCGTCTGTACCATGTGCATGCTGGCAGTCATGACCTTCCGCCCCGCCTGTGTGAGCATGGCGGCACGTATGTCCCGCCCCATGCTCCGTGTGCGCACCATGCGTGTCGCACGCGCAGGCCGTCGTATCCGCATCCTCCAGCTCCAGTATCTCATCAAGCGCGGATATATCCTCGTTGTTTTTAAGCACGAAGCCGATGGTGCTGTGCATCAGCTCCGGCGTCAGCTCCCGTACTCCGAGAGCCTCGAGAGCCTGCGCCCAGTCGAGCGTCTCAGCTATGGACGGCTTCTTGAGTATCGCCTCGCTGGAGCGGAGCTTCTGTACCGCGGATACTATCTCCACCGCCAGATGATCGTCGATATTCGGATTTTTGGCACGGACTATCGCCAGCTCTTTTTCAAGATCCGGATAATCGATATAGAGGTAAGCGCAGCGGCGTCGGAGCGCGTCGGATATCGGTCTGGCACGATTGGACGTGAGCACTATAAAGGGAATGCTTTTTGCCTTAACTGTCCCTATCTCGGGGATTGATACCTGCATATCCGAGAGCAGCTCCAGCAGAAATGCCTCAAACTCCTCATCGGACTTGTCTATCTCATCGATCAGCAGTACCACCGGCTCCTCTGACCTTATGGACTTCAGCAGCGGTCTCTCCAGCAGATACTCGTCGCCAAAGAGCGATCTGGTCAGCTCATCGCTCTCCATGCTGCCCATATTGACCTGTATGGACAGGAGCTGCTTCTGATAGTTCCACTCGTACAGGCTCTTGCTCTCGTCCAGCCCTCCGTAGCACTGGAGCCTCACCAGCTCGCGGCCCAGTGCCGATGCCATGACCTTTGCTATCTCGGTCTTGCCTACGCCCGCCGCGCCCTCGATGAGCAGCGGTCTCTGCAGCTTCAGCGCCACGTACAGCACCGTCGCCAGATTGTCATCATAGATGTAGTCCGCATCGCTCATCCTGCGCTTTAATGTCTCTATATCCATTATCCTCATTTCCTTGTCTGTTATCGTTGGTTACATTGGAAGTGCGAAGCACTCCCGGTAAGCGGAGAGCTTACTTCACATAGTAGGCGAACTTCTCCTTGCGAGGCGCAGCAGGCTTCATCTCGCCGTCGGCATATCCGATGATCAGATTGCCGATGCCCTCATAGTCGCCCTCTATGCCAAGCTCCTTCAGGAGAGTCTTGCCCGCCTCGCCCTCAAATGTCTCCTTGGC
>CAVJQN010000205.1:0-3485 GCA_963651635.1 Agathobacter sp. | reverse complement strand
GATATGGATAGTGATGATATCGCCGTCCTCCCATACCTCCAGCCGGTATATTGTCCTCACGGGGCTCTTGGCCTGCGTCTTCACGGAGCAAAAGCTCGTAAAATCATGCGTCCCGATGAGATATCCCGCCGCACGGCGCATCTTCTCCACGTCCAGCTCATAGTAGCAGAAATATGTATACAGTCGCTCGGTCGGTATCGGCGTGCGCCTGTTGAGTATGCGATATTCGTAGGTCTTGATGCTGTTTTGCCTGCGCGGATGCCATCCCTCCGGCACCTCGTCGCTGTACTGCACGCGCACGTCCTGCGGCAGGCGCGCATTGAGCGCATATGTGAACTTGCCCGCGTCCATGCGCATATCGGTATCAAACACGGCTACATTGCCATACGCATGAACTCCTGCGTCGGTTCTGGAGGCGCCGATGATCTCGGTCTCCCGCCCGCACAGCTCGCTGACAGCTCTAGCCAGCACCTCCTCCACGGTGATGCCGTTGGGCTGGCGCTGCCACCCGCAGTAGGCGGTCCCGTCATATGCCACTATCAGTCTGATCCTTCTCATACTACTATCACCGCCGCTGCCCACAGTGCCATGCAGATATATGCTATCATATCGCGCCTGCCGTACTTCAAGGGCTTCATCTTCGTCCGCCCCTCTCCGCCGTGATAGCAGCGCGCCTCCATCGCCGTCGCCAGATCCGATGCCCTGCGAAATGCCGATATGAACAGCGGTACCAGCAGCGGTATCATCGCCTTGGCCTTGTCCATGATATTGCCCGACTCAAAGTCCGCTCCGCGCGCCATCTGCGCCATCATGATCTTGTTGGTCTCCTCGACCAGTATCGGTATGAAGCGCAGCGCGATGCTCATCATCATGGCTATCTCATGCACCGGTACATGCACCCTGTTGAGGAAATGCAGTCCCTTCTCCATGCCGTCCGTGAGATCGTTCGGCGTAGTCGTCAGCGTCATGACGGACGACGCGGTCACGAGGCATATCAGCCGCACCGCCATCTTGGAGGCGGTATCCACGCCCTCACGAGTGATCTTGAATATCCCCAGCTGCCAGATGACCTCGCCCGTAGTCAGAAAGAGGTTGAAGACCACGCTGAGCATCAGCAGCATCACTATCGCCCGAAGGCCGCGGAACATGAAGCGCACGGGTACACGGGACAGCTTTATAACCGCCGCGAGCGCCAGTATGCCTACGGCATATCCCGCCCAGTCATGGGCGCAGAACAATATGATGATATACAGCATCGTCCCGAAGAGCTTCGTCCTCGGATCCAGCCTGTGTATCACCGAATCTGTGGGGTAGTATTGTCCCAGTGTGATGTCTCTTAGCATCGTGTCCTCTACTTGCGTGAGCGCAGCCGAGCCGCCTGCGGAGCCTTGCGTATCGCCTCGTAGGCGTCCTCGACGGTGATGATATCATCTGGTATATCCCAGCCGCGCTCTCTCAGCCGCGCCGCCAGATATGTGACCTGAGGCGCGCTCAGTCCTATCTCCTCCAGCTCCTTGTAGTGTCTGAATATCTCCCGCGGCGTGTCATCATATGCGATAGTCCCCTGCTTGATAACCAGCAGGCGGCTTACATACCTTGCCACGTCCTCCATGCTGTGAGATACCATGACGACGGACATCCCGGTATCTGCATGGAGCTGGCTGAGACTGGCAAATATGGAGTCACGCCCCTGCGGGTCAAGCCCCGCTGTCGGCTCATCGAGCACCAGCACCTCCGGTCGCATCGCTACTACACCTGCGATAGCCACGCGACGCTTCTGCCCGCCCGAGAGATCAAAGGGCGATCTCTCCCACAGCTCCTCGTCCACTCCCGCCAGAGTGAGTGCCTCCCTGGCTCGCTGCGTACATTCCGCATCCGTAAGTCCCTGATTCCTCGGTCCGAACTTCACGTCCGTGATGACGTCCGTCTCGAAGAGCTGATACTCGGGATACTGGAAGATCAGCCCGACCTTCCTGCGCAGCTCACGCATATTGTAGCCATCGGCATATATGTCCTCGCCGTCCACATATATCCGGCCGCTCGTCGCCCTTAGCAGACCGTTCAGGTGCTGGATCAGAGTAGACTTGCCGGAGCCGGTGCGTCCGATGATGCCGACGAACTCATGATCTCCTATCTCGAAGCTCACATCCCTCAGCGTGTGGTGCTCCATCGCGGTGCCGGGAGAGTATATGTAGTTGAGGTTTTCGACCTTGATTCCCATTTTTCTTTACCTATCGTCGCCTCCGGCTCATGACGCTGGCGGTTCGCCGTTTCCGTTTGTGCGGAGCACTTAACGAACACATGTCTATGACGTCGTGTGAGTTTAGTGCGTGCCATACAAATGTTCTTGACGAAATCAAGCCGACGGCGAAGATTGAGTTTAGAACATTTGTCGCAATCACGGACGGCTATCGCATGGCACTCTGTAGTCTGCTCTCGCTTTGCGACAGCAGAACACGAGTGCTCAATCGCTCCACCAGCTCATCCACCGTAAGTATGCCCTGCGGTATATCCAGTCCGTCGGCGCGGAGCATATCCGACAGCTCCGTGACCTGCGGCACGTCCAGCCCCAGCTCGCGGATCCTCTCGCCCTGCGAGAATATCTCACGCGGCGTCCCTGTCATCACGATATCGCCCTTCTCCATGATGATGACGCGGTTCGCGTTCACCACCTCTTCCATATAGTGGGTGATGAGGATGATCGTGATGCCCTCCTCGCGGTTGAGCTTCACCGCCGCCTCTATGATGTCCCTGCGCCCGTTCGGATCCAGCATGGCGGTCGATTCGTCCAGTATGATGCATCTCGGCTTCATCGCGAGCACGCCCGCTATGGCGACCCGCTGCTTTTGCCCGCCGGACAGATTGTTCGGAGATGCGCCGCGATACTCCGTCATGCCGACCCTCTCCAACGCATCGGCTACTCTTTCCCGTATCTCCTGCGGCTCCACGCCGAGATTCTCCGGGCCGAATGCCACGTCCTCCTCGACGATATTGGCGATGATCTGGTTGTCCGGGTTCTGAAAGACCATGCCTACGGTCTTTCGTATATCCAGCGTCCTCTCCTCGTCCTTCGTGTCCATCCCGCAGACCAGCACCTCTCCCTGCGAAGGGAGATAGATGGCGTTGAGGAGCTTGGCCAGTGTGGACTTGCCGCTGCCGTTCATGCCGAGCACCGCGACGAAGTCGCCGTCCTCGATGTGCAGGTCTATCCCGCGCAGCGCGTGAGTGACCTCCTCGGCTCCGTCCTCGTCATGTGTTATATAGTCATAGCCGACGCCTGCGGCTCTGATGATCTCTTCCATGGGCTCTCCCATTATACAGCGGTTCGCCGTTTCCGTTCTGCCGTCGCGCTTCGCGCTTGGCAATCACGGACGGCTATCGCATGGCACCTCGTAAACCGTCCTCAATTCGCCTACGGCTCTTGACGCCGGAACTCGGTGCACAAAATACCCCCGGTACTTCGTACCGGGGGATGATGCGCGTGC
>CAVJQN010000204.1:1372-3521 GCA_963651635.1 Agathobacter sp. | reverse complement strand
GGCCCCATGGTCAAGCGGTTAAGACATCGCCCTTTCACGGCGGTAACACGAGTTCAAATCTCGTTGGGGTCAGCGCGTCAATTGAGGAGGATTAGCTCAGTTGGTTAGAGCAACCGGCTCATAACCGGTCGGTCCCGGGTTCGAGTCCCTGATCCTCCATGGATATGAAGGCTGTACGGTCTGCATATCGGCATATAAGGCGACATAGCCAAGTGGTAAGGCGTCGGTCTGCAACACCGTGATCACCGGTTCAAATCCGGTTGTCGCCTCGGACAAAGGAGTCCGGAACCCCAGCGGGTTTCGGGCTCCTTGTTTATGAGCAGGCATGCGATAGCTGTTCATGATTGCCGAGTGCAAAGCACGAAGGCAGAGTGGATACAGCGAACCGCGGAGCCGAGTTCTGTTTCCACAAGAAAAAACTTGTCATCAGATACAGAACTCTATATAATGCTACACCGAGGAATGTTATTCGCACATTTGCTGCGAAATGGCTGTTTAGGAGGAGAAGTCAATATCATGTTTACTAACACTTTCTGGTCACTGGTACCGCCTATCATCGCCATATTTCTGGCGCTGATCACCAAGGAGGTATATTCATCGCTGTTTATAGGCATCGTGTGCGGAGGACTGCTCTACTCGGGCTTTGCTTTTGAGGGCACGATGCAGCACGTCTTTGTGGACGGCATGATAGGCTCGCTGTCTGACGCGTGGAATGTCGGCATACTGATATTCCTCGTAGTGCTCGGCTCCATGGTCATGCTGATGAACCGCGCCGGAGGCTCGGCTGCGTTCGGACGCTGGTCGGTAGAGCATATCAAGACCAAGTTCGGCGCGCAGATGGCTACCATCGCGCTGGGAGTGCTGATATTCATAGATGATTATTTCAACTGCCTGACGGTCGGCTCGGTTATGCGCCCGCTGACAGACAAGCACGGCATATCAAGGGCAAAGCTGGCATATTTCATAGATGCGACGGCCGCACCGGTCTGCATCATCGCTCCCATATCCTCGTGGGCGGCGGCGGTGACGGGCTTCGTGGACGGAGCGAACGGACTGGAGCTCTTTATCAGAGCCATCCCGTATAACTTCTATGCGTTCCTGACCATCGCGATGATGATAACATTTGCCAGACTGGGTCAGGACTACGGCCCGATGAAGCATGCCGAGATATCCAACGCGAAGAGCGAGTCCAAAAAGTACGAGGCGGGAGTGACGGGCGCCGAGGATCAGCCGAATCCGCCTGTCAGCGAGAACGGCAGGGTGATACATCTGGTGCTTCCCATCATTTCCCTCATCATCTGCTGTGTCGTCGGGATGATATATACGGGCGGCTTCTTCTCGGGGACATCGTTTGTAGACGCATTTTCGGGATCTGATGCCTCTGTCGGGCTTGTATTCGGATCGACGGTAGCGCTGCTCTTTACCATCATCTTTTATCTGGCTACGCGCGTGCTGACCTTCAAGGACTGCATGAATGCCATCCCCGAGGGCTTCAAGTCGATGGTACCCGCTATACTGATACTGACCTTCGCATGGACGCTCAAAGCGATGACGGACTCACTCGGCGCGGCGACCTACGTCGCGGGGCTGGTGGAAAGAGTGGCAAGCAACAACACCATCATGAGCCTGCTGCCTGCATTTGTCTTTATCATAGGCTGCTTTCTGTCATTTGCGACAGGCACGTCATGGGGCACATTCGGTATACTGATACCGATAGTCGTCGATGTCTTCGGCGCGGATCTGAGCAATGAGCTGATGATCATCGCCATCTCGGCGTGCATGGCGGGCGCGGTCTGCGGAGACCACTGCTCACCGATATCCGATACGACCATCATGGCGTCGGCGGGTGCAGAGTGCGATCACATCCTGCACGTGTCCACACAGCTGCCCTATGCCATCACCTGCGCGATAGTATCGCTGATATGCTATATATTCACGGGCTTCATCCGCAACTGGATGATATGCATGCCGATCTCCATCGCGCTGATGGTATGCGTCACCGTGCTCCTGTGCAGATCGGACAATGCACGCGGGTGAGCACGCCGGTAAGGAAGTAAAATATTCATGATGTTGGGGTTCAAAAGGTATTTCGACCCCGAGTTGATACGGATTGGCGCGCACGTAGCGTTTGCAGTCCATTGATATCATC
>CAVJQN010000204.1:0-1271 GCA_963651635.1 Agathobacter sp. | reverse complement strand
CTTCCAATCCATTGATATCATCAAAAGATCCCGCCGATTGCGTACAGCACGGCGGGATCTTTGTATTTTTTGTATCATGTGGTTCTGTTTTATTCTGTGATGATGCACTTGAATTTTCAAGAACTTTTGAATATCATAAATTCGTAAAAACAGAAATTGCGAGGGCAATAGTATGATCATCTTAAATGTAAAGCTGAAACACGTATACGGATTTGATGATTTTGATATAAGCTTCACCTACCCGAGAAAGCTGTCAACATCCCTGATAGGCGAGGAGTGTCTTGACGGACGGCAGCGTTTCCGCTATAAGAAGGCAGTCATATTACTGGGTGCAAATGCTTCCGGTAAGACGAGCCTCGGTCGGGCATTGCTCAAAATATTCAGCTCCATAAAAGAGGCCAATGAAGCTCTCCTGCGGGATATGAACGACGGAATCGAGACTTCTGCATTTCAGGTGGATTTCGTGAATGAGGGCTTTAGGCTGCATCGCTTTTCCGGAACGGTGGCGGGGGAGAGTATCACCATCAGATATTATACTGCCGAGATAGGAGAATATGATTCATACAGTCGAAAAGCTGGTTGACAGGACGGATGAAATCAGCGGAGACTTCAAAAAACTGAAAAAAGCAGTTGGTTCATTAAAATTCCGCTTTGCCTATCCGGAGATAGAAACCAGCCTTCGCGTCGCCGATGTGGATAAGAAGATACTGCTGAAAACACTCCGCGCGGTGATAGGCACGCTTGATCCGACGCTCACGGATGTTTCGACAGCTAAGGATCTGAAGGATTCGTTTGTTATTCGCAGACGAGGCAGGGAAATCATCATTCAGGAGGGAAGGCTCTTAAACAGGGAGCTTCTTTCAAGCGGCACGGCAGAGGGGATAGATGTTGCCGTATTTCTTGCTGCGATGCAGACCCAGGACAACAGTTTTTATTACTGTGATGAGCATTTCTCATATATTCACAGCGATATAGAGAAGCGTATATTTGGATTGATGGCGGAGAGACTCGGAAAAAACGAGCAGCTGATATTTACAACACATAATACCGATATGCTGACACTAAATCTGCCAAAGCATACATTTGCATTTATGAAAAGGGATATCGAAGACGGCTGTTACAGGACGTCCGTTGTCTATGCCTCGGATATCCTCAAAAGGAGCACGGACTCAGTTAAATGTGCTGCAGATAATGATGTATTCGGATGTCTGCCGGATGACACGATGCTGGACGAACTGGGGGTGACGGCATATTGAAAAAGTGTGTATATC
>CAVJQN010000203.1:0-3533 GCA_963651635.1 Agathobacter sp. | reverse complement strand
CTGCACATACGGAACGGGATATGTGCGTCCGTGGTATGTGACAGAGGACGAGACCGAGGCGGCTGCACACTATGACGGGAAGCTTCAGGAGCTGCACAGCGCTAGGGGAGACAGATACGGCGGAGGAGATGCCGGGGGACTGGAATATTTCCCGAGAGATAAGGAGTTTGAGTACAAGGGCAGCACTATGCCGCAGCTGGCGCGGACTATATACATGCCGTGCACGAAGAACTGTCTGGATGCCGTGGATGAATATATAGCGGCGGCGGATGAGATCGGGGCAAATGCGATAGTGCTGGATATCGTGGACAATACGGTGATAGGATATCAGTCGGAGGTCATGAAGGAGATATCGCCGCGGGCTTATGCCGCTGCCGTCTACAGTCGTGAGGACTTCAAGGCTGTTGTGGACAGGCTCAGGGCAGCGGGATATTATCTCATCGCGAGGATGACGGCATTTCGCGACGGATATCTGTGTGAGGATCATCCGGAGTATGCTATATCGGAGCCTGCGGGCGAACTGAAGATAGTGACGGGAGGCTACTGGCCGTCCGCATATTGCCGGGATGTATGGGAGTACAAGGTGGCCGTAGCCAAGGAGGCGGTCGAGTGGTTCGGCTTCGATGAGATACAGTTTGACTATGTGAGATTTCCGGACGGAACGGTCAGGATGGAGACCGCCGGGGAGATAGACATAAAGAACGAATATGACGAGACCAGAGCGCAGGCGGTCACGGGCTTTCTGATGTATGCCGTCGACAATATCCACGAGTCGGGAGCATACGTGTCCGCGGATGTATTCGGCGAGACTGCGAACGAATATGTGACCGCGTACGGGCAGTACTGGCCTGCGATATCCAATGTGGTGGACGTGATATCGGCGATGCCCTATCCGGATCACTATGAGCGGACAGAGACATGGATACCGTGGATGGAGCCGTACAAGAACATGACCTACTTTGCAAAAAGCGCGGCAAAACGTCAGGCGGAATGTCCGACTCCGGCTGCGGACAGGACATGGATCCAGTGCTATGACACGAAAAAGGATCCCGAGGTGCACTACGGCAATATGTTCGTAGGTCAGCAGATACAGGCACTCTATGATAACGGACTGACCGGGGGCTTCATCACATGGAACTCGTACGGTGATGAGGAGCACTATATAGAGGTCAGGAAAGCATTAAACATGAATCCGGGGGATACCGCCCCGGAGACGGATGATTAGATACTGACGGGAGGGAGTTATGAGCGAGGAGATACTGAAGAACCACGACTATGTTGAAGAACTGGTTGAGCTCATCCGAAGCGGGCTGAGCAGCGAGGAGCTGACTGACCGATTATCCGATTATCATGACAATGATATCGCCGGTGCGCTGGAGAAACTGGCTCCCGAGGAAAGAAAGAGAATATTTGACATACTGGGCGCTGATCGGGTGGCGGAGATCCTTCCGTACTTTGAGGAGCCCGATGAGTATCTGCATGAGCTGGGTCTCAAGCAGGCTGCGGAGGTCATCTCGGAGATGGACTCCGATGATGCCGTGGATATCCTGGAGGAACTGGATGATTCCACGCAGAACAAGCTCGTGGAGATGATGGACGATGAGTCCAGCCGCGATGTCCAGATGATCCTTTCGTACGGGGATGATGAGATCGGAAGCAAGATGACGACGAACTTCATCCTGATACACGAGGATCTCAGCATCAGGGAGGCCATGAAGGAGCTGGTCCGTCAGGCCGGGGAAAATGACAATATCACGACTATATATGTCATCGATCAGGACGATAAGTACTGCGGAGCCATAGACCTCAAGGATCTGATCATAGCGCGTCAGGGGACCTCGCTGGACGACATCATCAGTACATCCTATCCGTATCTGACAGATCATGAGAAGATAGCTGACTGTATAGAGGATATCAAGGACTATGCGGAGGACTCCATCCCTGTGCTCAACGATCAGGGGGACGTCATCGGTGTCATCACCTCGCAGGATATCGTCGAAGTGGTAGACAAGGAGATGGGCGAGGACTATGCCAAGCTGGCAGGTATGACCGCCGAGGCGGAGCTTGAGGAGACGACATCGGAGGGCATGAAAAAGCGTCTGCCGTGGCTCATAGTGCTGATGTTTCTGGGCATGGTTGTATCGTCCGTCGTCGGAGAGTTCGAGATGGTGGTGACGCTGATCCCTATTGTCGCGAGCTTCCAGTCTATGATACTGGATATGGCGGGAAATATCGGAACACAGTCGCTGGCTGTTACTATCCGTATGCTCATGGACGAGTCACTGACAGGCAGAGAGAAGTTCAGACTGCTGGTGAGAGAGACGAAGCTCGGCCTGTTCAACGGGCTGGTGCTCGGAGTGATGGCATTTGTATTTATAGGACTGTACGTGCATTTCTTCAGGGGATATGATTTCAGATATGCCTTTATCATCGCGGGCTGTGTAGGAGCGGCGCTGGCACTGGCGATGCTGATATCGAGTGCGGTGGGCACTCTGGTGCCGATGTTCTTTCACAAGGTACACATAGATCCTGCCGTCGCCTCCGGCCCGCTCATCACCACGGTCAATGATCTGGTGGCGGTCATCACATACTACGGGCTGGTGTGGATATTCCTTGTGGAGATTGTACACGTAGGGTGATACTAGGGGATCAAAGTCAAGTCTCCGGTGCAAGCTCGCTTGCGGGAGGAGGCTTGACCTTGAGACCCGACAAAACATGAGCAAGTAGCCATTTTCCGTAGGAAAATGAGCGGATTACGAATACTTTGCAATGATGGATTCCGTCACGGCCGCCTTGGTCATGCCGGAGTCCATCGCCTTTTTCTCGATATAGTGATGAGCCTCGTCCTCGGTCATGCCGAGCTTTTCGATAAGGAGCCACTTTGCGCGGTTTGAAAGGCGTATCTGCGCCATCTTCTGGTCTATCGACGTGTGATTGTTGTCCATAGTGCGCAGGCGCTCGCGGGTCACGGACATCCAGCGCAGAGCCTGAGTGACGGATGCGGGAGAGGCGGGCTTGCAGAGGGTGTAGACGCCGCGGTCGTAGACCTGTGCGTGGATCTCCTCAAGATGCTCTGACTTGACGATCATGAGCACGACGGAATCCCTGTTTGTTGTCACATCGACAGCAAATGTATCTCCGTACTCGTCGGGCAGTGGCGTGTTGATGATGATGAAATCGTAGCTGCGCTCCAGCAGGGCGCGCTTGGCCGCGGAGATGCCCGATGCGGTCACGACCGGATGATAGACGGACTGCGGCAGAAATTTCATGAATGTCGAGTCAAACTTTTCAGAAGAGGAGACGAGAAGGACACTGTATGTCCTGCTGTCAAATACCATATCGTGCCTCCTCTCCGTGATTGCTTTATTTTTTCTGAAATTTGGTTCGGGTGCACCCGAACCTCTGGCGTGTCATAAACTCTTTCTCCCACCGACATGTCCCTAAAGGGACTAGCTGCGCGTCGCAGCATGCCGTGGGAGATGGAGTTTTGACACTGTAACCAAGTATAGCATACACGGGGCTGTAAAGGTGAC
>CAVJQN010000202.1:0-3551 GCA_963651635.1 Agathobacter sp. | reverse complement strand
AGATACTCTCCGCATTCACGAACTGGCTTGTCCACAGCCCGCTGTAGAAGCCGCCGCGGGCGAGCAGCTCATCGTGCGTACCAGTCTCGACGATATCGCCGTCCTTCATGACAAGTATCATATCCGCATTTCTGATAGTAGAGAGCCTGTGCGCGATGGTAAATGACGTGCGCCCGTGTGTGAGACGATCCATCGCGTCCTGCACCTGCTGCTCCGTGCGGGTATCTACGGAGCTGGTCGCCTCGTCCAGTATCAGCAGCGGCGCGTCATCTACCATGGCTCTGGCGATGGTCATGAGCTGGCGCTGACCGGCGCTCAGGTTGCTGTCGTCTGTCAGCATGGTATCATATCCGTCGGGCAGGGTAGTGATGAAGTGGTGCAGTCCCACAGCCTTGCAGGCGTGGATGACATCCTCATCGGTCGCCTCCGTCTTGCTGTACTTGATATTTTCCTTGATGGTTCCCTCGAACAGCCACGTGTCCTGCAGCACCATGCAGAAGAGCCGGTGCACATTGTCCCGTGTGATATCACGCGTGCTGATGCCGTCTATGCTGATGCTGCCTGAATTTATCTCATAGAAACGCATCAGGAGATTGACCAGAGTGGTCTTGCCCGCGCCGGTGGGACCTACGATGGCGATCTTCTGTCCGGGCTTGACATTGCAGGTGAAGTCATTGATGATCGTGCGCTCGGGCACATATCCGAACCTCACATGCTCAAAATCCACCTCGCCGACACACGCATCGGGCTCGATGCACGCAGTCTTGGCGCTCTCGTCCTCCATCTCCTCCTCACTGAGAAAGGCAAATATCCTCTCAGCGGCGGCAGCAGCGGACTGGAGATTGGTCGCCGCCTGCGCGGACTGCG
Organism: Agathobacter sp.; assembly: GCA_963651635.1. Classification (GTDB taxonomy): domain Bacteria; phylum Bacillota; class Clostridia; order Lachnospirales; family Lachnospiraceae; genus Darwinimomas. The sequence goes on along the minus strand of CAVJQN010000202.1, from coordinate 2,684 downwards.
TCATGGGTGTGGTGAACATCCTTATATATACGATAAATGCGACTATCGTTCCGAATCTGATCTCGCCCGCCTCCACCATGAGCGCGCCTGCCACGCAGACTGCCACATATCCGAAGTTGCCGAGGAATTCCATGACGGGGTGCATGATGCCGCTGATAAACTGGCTCCTCCAGTTGCTCTCGTAGAGCAGTCGGTTTAACCGGTCAAACTCCCGCGTGCTCTCGGCCTTGCCGTTGCAGGCGGCTACGATGGTATGTCCCGCGTACATCTCCTCGATATGGCCGTTGATCTGACCGAGATATCGCTGGCGCGCTATGAAATGCCGCTGGCTCTTGCGTATGATGAGCTTCATCGTGCCAAATCCGAGCACCGCAGAGCCGACGGCTATCAGCGTCAGCTTCGGGCTGGTCTTCAGCATCATGAACATACAGCCGACCAGAGTGACTGCGGCAGTGACCAGCTCCGCGGCAGACATATTGATGGACATGCCGACGGTATCGACATCATTGGTCACGCGGCTGAGCACATCGCCAAATGAAGCCGAGTCAAAGCGTGAGAGCGGTATGCGGTTGAGCTTGGCGGCGATGTCGCCGCGCATCATGCGCATCATGTTCTGCGTCGCCGTGACCATCACGAAGCTCTGCAGATAGACGAGCACCGCGCTGAACAGGTAAAACAGCAGCACCTTAAGCCCCATCGCCGTGACGGCGGCGGTATCCACCGCGCCGGACTTCATGCCGTCCTCTATCATATTGGTGATGCGGCTGAGATAGTCGGGCCCGAAGAGCTGGAGCACCACGCTGGTGACGGCGCTGACGATGCCTGTGACCAGCAGAGGCGCGTAGCGTCTGACATAGTGCCCGACAGCTCTCATAGCCGCCTTGAAGTCCTTGGGCTTTTCAGCGATCTTGATAGGACCGCGGACATGGGTGGTGCGCATATTGACCTTGCCGAGCTCGTACTGATTGTTGTTAGCCATGGTTCAGCTCCTCCTGCGACAGCTGGGTATAGGCGATCTCGCGGTAGATCTCGCAGCCCGCTATGAGCTCGTCATGCGTGCCCATGCCGGCGATGCGCCCCTCGTCAAGCACGATGATCCTGTCGGCGTCGCGTATCGTTCCTATCCTCTGCGCCACTATGAGAGTAGTCGCTCCCGCCGTCCTCTCCCTCAGGCAGGCACGCAGCGCGCGGTCTGTCTTATAGTCAAGCGCGGAAAATGTATCATCAAATATGTAGATTTCCGGCTTGCGAAATATCGCCCTCGCGATGGACAGTCGCTGCTTCTGACCTCCGGAGACATTGGTTCCGCCCCGGGAGATCTCCGAGAGGTAGTCGCCGTCGCGCTCCTCGACGAAGTCCTTGGCCTGAGCTATCTCGACAGCCTCGCGTACTCTCGCGGCTATCTCCTGTTCACTCATACCATCGGAGGCATCGCCGTAGCTGACATTGCTCGTGACATCGCCCGTGAAGAGCACGGCACGCTGCGGCGCGTATCCGATCAGGGCGCGCAGAGAGGCGAGCTTATAGTCGCGGACATCTACGCCGTCCACGAGGATCTCCCCCTTGGTTGCATCATAAAAGCGCGGTATCAGGTTGACGAGAGTGGTCTTGCCGCTGCCGGTAGCTCCGATAAATGCGACCGTCTCGCCGTGATGAGCGCTAAATGATATATCCGAGAGCACATCGCCCTCCGCAGTGGGATAGCAGAAGGACACATGCCGAAACTCTATCTCCCCCGTCATACCGTCTATGCCGTGCTCGAGAGAGCCGTCACGGACTGAGGGCACGGTGTCGAGCACCTCGTTGATACGATCTGCGGATACCGACGCGCGCGGCCACATATGGAAGATGAACTGCAGCCCCATGAAGGACATCAGGATCTTCTGCGCATAGTTGGAAAATACCACCATCTCCGAAAATGTCGTCAGAGCGGCATCCGTCCCGACAGACGCGGATATCAGATATGCGCCGATGATATAGATGGCGATGTTGAGAGCATTGTTGATGAAGCGCATCGTGGGACGCATCACGTCCATGGAGTAGTGCGCCTGGAGGGAATTGTTCGTGAGGGCATCATTGGCATCGGCGAAGCGCCCCTCCTGATAGTTCTCGGCATTGTACGCGCGGATGACACGTATGCCGGTCAGGTTCTCGCGCGTCACGCGGTTGACATTGTCGGTCAGATACTGCATCCGCTTGAAGCGAGGTTGGGCGTAGCGCAGCACGAAGAACATGACGGTCAGCAGCATCATCACCGCGCCCATCGTCACGGATGTCCACTGCCAGTGCTTGCCGCGTATCTTGCCGATAGCGACAAACAGCGTGAGCGGGAGCCGGATGATCATCGTGAGCCCGCGGGAAAATACATTCTGGATCTGTGTGACATCATTGGTGGAGCGGGTGATCAGAGATGCAGTGGAGAAGCGGTCGATCTCCGCCGGTGAGAAGTCCTCGACGCAGTGAAATATATCCTCGCGCAGATGCATGGAGAAATGTCCCGATAGCTGCGCGGATACGAAGCCGGATACGAGCGTCAAAAGCGCGCTGATCACGGCAAAGAGCATCATCATAGCGCCCGCTGCCCAGATATCCTGCATCGTGCTGTCGGGTGAGTTGAGCAGCAGGGTGATCGTCGTCATGTAGTCCGGGATCTTCAGATCGCACCAGACCTGCCCCAGGACGAG
>CAVJQN010000201.1:0-3591 GCA_963651635.1 Agathobacter sp. | reverse complement strand
GACAGATATGTCAGATTCTGTTTTTCCTTTATCAGCTGCATATATGCTCCTCTCTACGGGTCATTGTTTGGCGTTGTTTGGCATTGCCTTGCATTGCTTAGCATTGCTTAGCATTGCTTAGCATTGCTTGGCATTGTTTGTGATCACCTAGCGTTGTCTGGTTTCACTTGACGTACGTCAAGTGAATTTTACACCGTAACTTGTCATATGACAAGAGCCCTCCCGATGGACATATCGGGACGAAAAATGTCCAATCTAAGCTTTGAAGGTGTGCAGGTCGCGCAAAGAGAACAGTACTACCCCCTGCGAAAAGCAAGAATTGATGAGGCAAATCGACGTTATCAGGATATGCACGAGGCAGACATCACGAAGTTCGTACAGATTGCGGATGCCCGCATCCGTGAGCATTTCCCGGAAACCGCCTTAAAGCGTCTGCGTACTATATGCGGCTGCTCACAGACCGAGCTGGCAAGTCGGTCCGGCGTCTCCCTGCGCAGCATACAGATGTACGAGCAGCGCCATAAGGATATCAATAAAGCCTGTGCCCAGACGCTGTACAGCCTCGCCAAGGTCCTGGGATGCAGCATGGAGGATCTGCTGGAGAAATAGCGCCCATCTGCGCTATCGCCGGTTTTCAAAGCATTTGCAGTGCTTAGGCTGGAAAAGATGGGATCGTACACCAAAAAGCCTATACGGACAAGCTCCGCAGGTATTCCTCCACATTTCGATACTGCACGTCATCCGCCATGTGGCTCTCCCCGCGGTACAGGACGCATCTTTCCATGATTGTGCCGTAGCGATGCTCGGTCTGGGCGCATTTTTCCTCGTCAATCAGATGACGATACTGCTGAGGTACAGCCTCCTTACTGTGCTCGATTTCAAATATCCGGCACGAGCCCGCCTCCGGGTCAGCTATCACCATATCAAACTCACCCACGGGAAATTGCAGTACAAATACCTGCTTCTTCGGATCTGCGAGCTTTGTCTCCAGCAGGACTATGTCCTCCATCATCCGTCCCCTGATTTCGCTCAGGATACGTTCCTGCACGGCAGTGCGTTCCGCCAGAGACAGTGCACTGAAGGTCTCGTCCAGCAGCAGGCTGCGGATCAGTGCGTCTGCCTGCGCATATCGCAGACCCGGCTGTGCTATCACTGTTCTGGCAGACCTCGTGCCAACATCCGGCAGATGCAGCACATCTATATCCCGTGTCAGATCCAGCAGGTCAAGATACTCCTTGATCTGTGCCGCGTGAACATCGTCCAGCTCTATACTCTGCTCTGCCTTGTTGCGGATCTCCAGCAGCCTCCGCAGACTATCCGTGACAGCCGTCATGTCCACACGATCAAGTATATCCACTGGCTTCTCCCTGTCCCTGCGCAGATTGCCTGCAGAGATGCCCAGATCGTGTGACTTCCAGTCCTGTGTCAAAACCTCCAGCGTGAAGCGATGATTGATGTCCTCCACGACACGGTTGATGGCGCTTGTCAGCTCGTTCTTCTCATACAGATCCTGCAGATGCTGGAAATGCCCCTCGTGCTGATAGCAGCGCAGGGAATGCTGGATATTGCGGGCTATAGCCGTATCCACGTACTCATCGGTGCTTTCCTTGCTGGCAAATGTCGATGTCTCGTTATAATGCACTCCTCCGAGGCTCATGGTGCCGCCGTAGCGTATATACTCGTCGATGCCATGGATGCCGAGTACCGACTCAAACTCGCGATACGGGATAAAGGTGGTGTGCAGCAGGGTGCAGCGATCATAGAGCTGCTCATCCTCTGCGAAGATAAACCCCAGTGAATCCGTGCCGGACAGCACTATCTTCATGCCGCAGGCGGCGAACACATCGGAAAACAGCGCGGCGCCCTCGATGAAGTCCTCCATCAGCGTCACTTCATCAAGGAAAACATATCGGTATCCCTGCTTTTCCAGCAGCCTGAGGTCACGATTCACATCCGCCAGCGTGTCCTTGGATGTGATCTGGATAAATGCAGCCTCACTCAGCTGTGTATCGCTCATTTCCGCAAAGATCTGTCGTATCATAGTAGTCTTGCCTGTCCGGCGCAGCCCATAGAGGATGAATACCTTATCCTGCGGCTCGCCGTAGACAAAATCGTGCAGCCTATCAAAGCATCCTCGCCTGCGATATCTGCGTACTGATGCCGAAAATGCGCGCAGCTCCTCTCCCGTGCGGATATTGGTGAGAAATGGCGAGCTGTCCGCAGTCCGCGTCTCTACAGTGAGCGCAGACTGCGGTCTTGGCATCTGTCGTCTCAGCTCCTTCAATTCCCGTTCCAGATTCTTGCGCTGTTCTATCTCTGCACGAAGATACTCCACTTCATCCGCAGGGATATACTTCTCCCGGCGCTTTTTGTCCTGTGTCCAGCGATGATAGAAATATTCCCTTCCGTTGATGGTCTTCCTCGTTACAGAACCCGCAGGCAAATCGGATATCTGCCGCTCCAGCTCTGTCGCACGAGCCTGAATATCGGATAGCTCCATAACGCACCTCCTGTGGTATACTGCTTCATATGATACTAGGATCAAAAGGTTCAAAACTCCGATGAGAGCTTGCTCTCTTGAGGATGTTCGACCTTTTTATATAGCATTATACCCCATTATACCCTCGTGCAAAAGGGTATAATGGCATCCGAGAGGTGATCGTTCGTGGAATTTTTCTCTGATATGCTGTCCCTACAGCTTATGTTGTTCGTGCTGATACTAGTGGGCGTACTGCTCCGCCGCATCGGTCTGCTGACCGAGAGCGGCTGCAGGACGTTGTCTTCCCTGCTCATCAATGTGATTCTGCCCTGCAACACCGTCCGCGCCTTTATGAGCGGAGCGGATAGGGGCGCGGACTTCGCCCGCAACTGCCTGCTGATGGTGGGGGTATCCGCGCTGATACAGATGATTGCGGCGGTGGGCAACCGGTTTCTGTTTGCCCGCTTTCCGCGCGAGAAACGGAGCGTGCTGTCCTACGGGATGATATGCTCCAATTCCAGCTTTGTGGGGCTGCCCATCGCGGAGGGGCTGTTCGGCGGCATCGGCGCGATGTATACCTCCGTATTTCAGATACCGCTGCGCTTCGTCATGTGGACGTCGGGACTGTCCCTGTTCACGGACATCAGCCATAAGGACGCGTTGAAGAAGCTCGCCTGTCACCCCTGCGTCATCGCGGTATTCGCGGGACTATTGCTGATGGTGCTTCCGGTGGAGCTGCCGGATTTTCTCACCAGCTCCATCAGTGCCCTGAGTAGCTGCACCACTCCTGTCTCCATGCTGGTCATCGGCTCCATTCTGGCTCTGGTACCCATCCGCGGTCTGTTTTCCCTGCCGGTGCTTTATTTTACCGCGCTGCGGCTGGTGGTATTCCCGCTGCTGGTATATGTTCTGCTGCTGCCTTTTCATCTGGATCGTCTGCTTGTGGATATCTGCGTGCTGATGACAGCGATGCCTGCCGGCTCAACCACCTCGATTTTGGCCAATCAATATGACTGTGATGCCGTCTTCGCCTCGGAGATCGTCTTCACCTCCACGCTGTTCTCCATCGTCACCATACCGCTGCTGTCACTGCTGTTCTGACGGTGCATATA
>CAVJQN010000200.1:0-3612 GCA_963651635.1 Agathobacter sp. | reverse complement strand
GTCTCCGACCAGTATGCGTATGTAGTTCACACGCAGCTTGCCGCTGAGATGAGCGAGCACCTTATGTCCGTTCTCGAGCTCCACCTGAAACATGGCATTGGGCAGCTTTTCTACGACTCTGCCTTCGACCTCTATAACATCGGATTTCGACATCAATTACCTCCATATGACTTCAGGAAATGCTGTATAGCTTCATCTTTGTCTCTGTCTGCTTCCGGCACATATACCCTGATGAGCTGTACGTGCGCGGTATTCTTCCTCTTGGGATTCTCCAGCCTGCGCCGCTTTCCGTCCGCGACCCATATGAAGCTCCCCTCTGCTCTGACGATCATGTAGATGCAGTCCTTGTCATGACCTGCCAGACTTTTTACGATCTGCCCCGCCTCGTAGTTCATGGTCTTCACTCCACGAGGCTGAGTATCTCGGGCTCGCCGTCCGTGATGAGGATGGTGTTCTCATAGTGGGCGGCGGGTGATCCGTCGGCGGTCACGACCGTCCAGTCATCATCGAGCCACTCCACATCGGCTCTGCCCAGCGTGATCATCGGCTCTATGGCTATCGTCATGCCTGCCTTCAGGAGCGGTCCCTTCGTATTCATACGGAAGTTCGGCACCTCGGGATCCTCGTGCATCTCCTGACCTATGCCGTGCCCTACCAGATCTCTGACTATGCCGTATCCGAACTGATCCACATAGTCCTGTATGGCGCCGCAGATGTCATTGAGATGACGACCCGCCTTGGCCTGCTTCACACCCTCGAAGAAGCTCTGGCGCGTCACCTCGACCAGCTTTCTGACCTCGTCCGGCACCTCGCCGATGATGTGAGTTCTCGCCGCGTCCGACTGCCAGCCCTTCCAGATGACTCCGGCGTCGAAGGTGACGATATCGCCGTCCTTGAGATATCTCCTCTTGGACGGGATACCGTGTACGACCTCCTCATTGACCGAGACGCAGATCGATGCGGGGTATCCCTCATATCCCTTGAAGGAGGGGATACAGTTGTAGCCTCTGATGATCTCCTCACCGATCCTGTCGATCTCCGCCGTCGTCATACCTGCCTTGACGATCCCGGCCAGCTCGTTGTGAACCTTGCCGAGAATCTCGCCGGCCTCTCTCATTAGTTGTATCTCACGCTCTGATTTGATCGTTATCATGCTTCAAGTATACCTACTATATCGCTGTACACATCCTCGATGGGCTGTGTTCCGTCGACCGTCTTCAGGCTCCCCTGTCCGCTGTAGTAGTCTATCAGCGGTCTGGTCTGCTCGTGATATACCCTCAGGCGGTTCTTGACCGTCTCGGGCTTGTCATCGTCGCGGATCACGAGAGAGCCGCCGCAGGCGTCGCATACGCCCTCCTGCCGGGGCGCATTGTAGACTATATGATACATCGCGCCGCAGCCGGGGCAGGATCTCCTGCCGCCCATGCGATCTACGATATGCTCATCGGGCACGTCGATATTGATCGCATAGTCGATAGCCTCGCCGGTTTTTGCCAGCGCCTCGGTCAGGCTCTCGGCCTGCGGGATAGTCCGCGGATAGCCGTCCAGCACATAGCCGTCCGCACAGTCATCCTCGTGTATCCTGTCCATGAGCATCCCTATCGTCAGCTCATCGGGTACGAGCTGACCGGCATCGATGATCGCCTTGACCTGCCTGCCCAGCTCCGTCTGATTCTTGATATTGGCTCTGAAGATGTCGCCGGTAGAGACATGGGGTATCCCGAATCTCTCGGCTATCCTCTGAGCCTGCGTTCCCTTGCCCGCGCCGGGGGCGCCCAGCATTACTATTTTCATGACCTCACCTCGCCGACCGCAGACGGTCTCTTACTTGGAAGACAGAAATCCCGAATAGTTCCTTACTACCATCATGGACTCTATCTGCTTGAGTGTCTCCAGCACCACGCCCACGATGATGATGAGCGATGTGCCTGTGAAGCTCAGATTGCTTATCGAGAACAGCCCCGATATCACGATCGGTACTACCGCTACCACGAGCAGTCCTACCGCTCCGATGAAGACTATGAAGTTGAGCATGGTGTTGAGGTAGTCGCTGGTGGGCTTGCCCGGTCTGATGCCCGGGATGAAGCCGCCCGACTTCTTCATGTTGTTGGCTATCTCCAGCGGGTTAAATGTGATCGACGTATAGAAGTAAGCAAATACGATGATCAGCACCACATAGAGTACAAAGCCTACTGAGTAGCCCCATGCCTCTGTCTTGAACCAGTTGCTGGATGTCAGCGCCAGCAGTATCTTGCCGCCGATGGTCGAGTAGTCCACATTGAAGAACTGTGCTATGACCACCGGAAATGTCATCAGCGATGAAGCGAAGATGACGGGTATGACGCCTGCGGTGTTGACCTTGAGCGGTATATATGTGGCTCTGTTGCCGCTCAGACCGTATCTGCTCGCGCCCACCTTGCCGGAGTACTGCACCGGGATCCTTCTCTCGGCATCCTGCAGGACTATGACATATACTACCATCGCCAGTATGCACGCGGCGATGATGGCTATCACTACTACCTTGACCGCTACGGACTTGCCGGTCAGGAATCTCTCGCCCAGCGTCCGCAGATCCTGCGGCAGTGAGGAGATGATGTTGAACAGCAGCACCATCGAGATGCCGTTGCCGATGCCCTTGTCCGTGATCTTCTCGCCTATCCACATCAGAAATGCGGAGCCGGCTGACATCGTACATACCGCTACGATCACGCTCTTGGCGCTGAAGACTGTCAGCAGTCCCTGACGGCCGAAGCCCACTGTCATGGCTATCGACTCTATCAGTGCCAGCGCTACCGTCAGATAGCGGGTATATTCAGTGATCTTTCTTCTTCCGTCCTCGCCCTCTCTCTGGAGCTCCTCGAGCCTCGGGATGGCTATCGTCATCAGCTGCATGATGATGGAGCTGGTGATGTACGGGGTGATGCTCAATGCCAGGATGCTCATTGATGAGAACGAGCCGCCCGTCATGGCATTGAAGAAGTTGAACGCATCTCCGGTCTGCGATGCGAAGAAATCGCTGAAATAGCTTGTATTAACTCCCGGGATAGGGATATTGCTGCCTATCCTGATGACCAGAAGCATCAAGGCGGTGAAGACGAGCTTTTTGCGTATCTCCTCCACCTTCAATGCGTTTCGGAATGTTGTCAGCATATTAGATCACCTCGCAAGTACCGCCCGCTGCCTCGATCTTCTCCTTTGCGCTTGCGCTGAATGCGCTTACCTTTACATTGAGCTTCTTGGTCAGCTCGCCGTCTCCGAGGATCTTCACGCCGTCTACCACCTTGCTGATGATACCTGCCTCAAGCAGCACATCGGGTGTCACCTCGATGCCGTCCTGAAGGCACTCAAGAGCCGATACGTTGATAGCTGTGATCTCCTTTGTATTGCGGTTCGTGAAGCCTCTCTTGGGGATTCTCCTGTACAGAGGCATCTGACCGCCCTCAAATCCCGGTCTCGGTGCGCCGGAGCGTGCCTTCTGACCCTTGTGACCCTTGCCGGCGGTCTTGCCGTTGCCCGATGCGTGGCCGCGTCCGCGTCTGAAGTTATCGCTGTGCTTTGAACCCTCAGCCGGTCTTAAATTGGATAATTCCATGACTTGAACCTCCTTAGATC
>CAVJQN010000199.1:2981-3621 GCA_963651635.1 Agathobacter sp. | reverse complement strand
GTTCAGCAAGGACGCCGATGAAAATATGAAGGCTATGGTCTCCAAGCCGTATGCCAAGGTGCTGAAAGAAGCATTTCCACACGCTACCTTCGTGGGCTTCACCGGCACTCCGATCGCAGAGACCTATCAGACCTTCGGTGACGAGATCGACCGCTATACGATGGATCAGGCGGTTGCGGATGGTCTGACCGTACCGATCAAGTATCATCCGAGGATCGCCCGGGTGCTGCTTGATACACAAAAGGTCAGACAGATAGAGGCGTACTACAAGACCTGCGCCGACGACGGCGCGACCGAGGAGGATATAGAAGCCAGCAAGAAGGCTATGAGCTCTATGGAGATCATACTGGGTGAGCCGTCCCGTCTGGAGCGTCTCGCCGCGGATATCCATGATCACTATGTCTCATCCTGCGACAAGGATCCGGACAGGATACAGAAGGCGATGATAGTCTGCTCCAACAGAAAGATTGCCTATGATCTGCTGCTGATCTTCAAGAATCGATATCCCGAGTGGTTTGAAGAAAAGAAGGTGCCGGACGGCATCGAGGTCACGCAGGAGGAGCTGGATCAGCTAAGTCCGGTGCCTTTTATGGCGATGGTCGCCAGCGTGGGCAGCAATGATCCCAAGGATATGTATGAC
>CAVJQN010000199.1:758-2971 GCA_963651635.1 Agathobacter sp. | reverse complement strand
TAGTAGATATGTGGATCACAGGCTTTGATGTGCCCTGCCTGACATATCTGTACAACGACAAGCCGCTGAAAAAGCATCTGCTGATCCAGACCATCAGTCGTGTCAACCGGGTCTATCCCGGCAAGAACTACGGCATGGCGATCGACTATATCGGTATCCGCGACAATATGAGAGAGGCGATGAAGATGTACGGCGGATCCACCTCCGTGGCGCCTACCGAGGATGATGTGGAGCAGGGCGCTGCGCTTTTCAGAGAGGAGCTGGAAGTACTCAAGACGATGTTCACAGGCTATGATCTGACGCCGTTTCTGGATCCCGACACAGATCCGGAGCAGCGCTATCGCCTGCTCGCCAGAGCCGCCGAGTATGTATTTGCCTCTGTCGAGGAGCTCAACTCCGAGGGCGCCCACGGCATACAGAAGGTGTCTTTCAAGACATACTTTCTGAGAACCGTCAAGAGGATGCGCATGGGCTATGATATCGCACAGCCCTCGGGCGTCCTCTCAGACAGTGAATCCGCTCTGGCACAGTGCTTTATGGCGATTGCAGGTTTTGTACGCAAGATGAGCGGGACGACGGGGCTGGATACCGACAGTATGAACCGTGCCGTATCGAGGATGGTCGAGGAGGCTCTGCGCTACAATCAGGTGGAGAGCGTGCTCGATGCGGGCGAGGAGGAGGATATCTCCGGACCCGAGTTCTATGAAAGTCTCTCCGACGTGAAGATGCCCGCGACCAAGCTGGAACTGCTGGTGAAGCTGGTTCGCAGGCAGATCAAAGAGTACAGCAAGACCAATAAGCTAGCGGCGCAGACCTATCAGCAGATGCTGGAGGCGACCATCGCCGCGTATCATGAGAGAAGAGGGCATCTGAGCGGCGAGGAGGCGGGAGCCGCGCAGGAGCAGGCATCAGAGGACATCATACAGAGTGCCACAGAGCAGGCTTTGCAGATACTCCGACAGCTGCACGAAAGCCGGGAGAGCTTTCGCCGGCTTGGTCTGACCTTTGAGGAGAAGGCATTTTACGACATACTGATATCCCTGCGGAACCGGTACAACTTTGAGTATGGTACGGACCGGGACAGGGGCGGCGTGATCGTCAATGACGAGTGCAGAAAGCTCGCTAGGAAGATCAAGGAGATCATCGATACGCAGTCATCCTTCGCAGACTGGCTGAACAATCAGAATGTCCGCGACCGGCTCAAGCTGGAGATCAAGATATGTCTCGTAAAGAACGGCTATCCGCCGCAGTACAGCCCGGAGGTGTTTGGCAAGGTGATGGAGCAGGTGGAGAACTTTGAGGAGCATGCCGCATCGCCTGCGTCTGGTGCATATGCATCCCCCCTGACACAGAAGCTGTATATGGTGGCGCAGGAGACCGGGGGATATGAGGTCAGAAAGGGGGAAAAGTAGGATGCTTTGTCCGTTTGATAAATCCGTACGTGATTGACAGGTATATGGTGCTCATATATAATACAACCAAGGATTACTGAAAAAATATTCAGAGAAAACATTTTCAGAAAGTGAACATCATATGTTTATCGGTCGTGAAAAGGAGTTAAAGGCTCTGAGAGAAGATCTGTCATCATGGAACAGGAGGACAGCGGTTCTGATATATGGCAAGCGCAGGACAGGAAAGTCTACGCTCATCAGAGAGGCATCAAAGAGCTTTGACGGTGTCGTCATAGATCATATGTGCATATCAAGCACATGGGAGGGAAATCTGAGCCTGCTGTACAGAAGTGTTTCAGAGGCTCTTTCGCTTCCGGATATTAGGTTTGATTCTATATTTTCCATGATGACCTATCTGGGGACGCTTGACAGGCGGATACTGCTGATCATAGACGAGTATCCATATCTGAAACAGTCCGGGAGGAAGGATGAGGTCGATTCATATATGCAGGCTGTCATCGACCGTCTGCCGCAAAACGTGAAGATCATACTATGCGGCTCGTATATTGCCGTCATGAAAGAGCTGCTGGCGGAAAGTGATCCGCTGTTCGGCAGGTTTTCACTGATATTACATATACGCGACTTTGATTATTATGACGCTTCACGCTTTTATCCTGAGCTTTCGGCAAGGGATAAGACGGCATTTTATGCTGCATTTGGCGGAAGCCCGTATGTACTTGAAAATCTGGATACAGCGGCATCATTACAGGAAAATATCAAAAAGCTGCTTCTGCCGGAGACGGGGCTGATTCGCTCCCATAT
>CAVJQN010000199.1:0-742 GCA_963651635.1 Agathobacter sp. | reverse complement strand
CGAGGATACTTGAGACAATCGGCAACGGGAAGAAGCGATATACACAGATACGCGATGCTCTGGGCGGAAGTGAGACAGGTCTGCTGGATAAGCAGCTGAAAGCGCTGCTGAACATGGAGACTATATGCAAGACCGAGCCTATAAACAGACGAAATGATAAAAGGAAGCAGTTTTATGAGATCGTAGACAATCTGATGCGCTTCTACTTTACATATATATTTGCCAGGACAGGCAGCATAGCACGGATAGGGGAGGAGCAGTTCTTCGGCAGATATATAGGAGACAGTCTTGATCAGTTTATAAGCAGGCGGCTGGAGGGGATAGCGCTGCAATATTTCCACAGGATGGCTGTGCTGGGAAGATATCCGGATATAGAGGATTTCGGAAGCTACTGGTATGATGACCCGGACACGAAGACCAACGGAGAGTTCGATTGTGTGATCCGCCGCAGCGGGGAGCGGTATGATTTCTATGAATGTAAGTATTATGACCGTCCGATGCGCGCAGACGAATGCGAACAGGAGAAAAGTCAGCTTCTGGACATCAAGGGTATAGAGGTATCGGGGGTGGGCTTTATATGCACAGGCGGATTTGATTTTGCGGATGATACCGGTATGGAGCTGATAGACGGGGAGGCGTTATACAGTAAAGTGTTTTGAAAATCGGCGATAGCGCATCCGAATCTGATATATGCACCGTCAGAACAGCAGTGACAGCAGCGGTATGGTGACGATGGAGAACA
>CAVJQN010000198.1:0-3633 GCA_963651635.1 Agathobacter sp. | reverse complement strand
GTTTGCCGCTCGCTTTCCAGATAGAGAATTTGTGCAAGCGGCACTTGCACAAATTACTTGGCATCATCATATTGCATTGATGGACAAGGTGAAAAATGCAATAGTACCCTCCGGGAACTGTGCGCTGACAAGGAAGAGTGGTTTTCAAAGTTGCTAAGTATCGCGGTGAATAATTCAGGATAAAAAATGACATAGGCATGGTGCTAGTTCTCCCGCTCCACCGTATGTACCGGAAAATTACAGGTGAAATCATCCGCCAGTCCCTGCGTCACATAGACCTCGTCATCCTCGGTCATCAGTATCAGCTCAAATCTGTCTGCACCGTGATCCTGCCAGTACTCAAGGCTTTTCTCCGGTCCCATGACATAGCATGCCGTGGACAGCGCATCCGCCAGTACGCCATACTGGCTGACCACCGTCGCGCTGATGATGCCGCTGTCTGCCGGCATACCTGTATGCGGATCCAGTATATGGTGGTAGACCTCTCCTGTCTCCTCGTCGGTATAGTATCTCTCATATGCACCCGACGTGACAACGGCTCTGTCCGCGACCTCTATAACTCCCATGAGATTATCCGTATTCTGCGGATCGTGAGGATTGACTATGCCGCAGCGCCACCTGCTGCCGTCGGGCTTGGTTCCGAGTGTCTGGACATTGCCGCCCAGCGATACGATGGCACTGCTGATGCCCCTTTCTCTGAACAGCTCCATAAGCGCATCTCCGGTATATCCCTTGGCTATACCTCCCAGATCGATTGCCTGTCCGTCGCCCAGTGTCAGGCTCAACGTCTGCTTATCGTATGTCAGTCTGTCTGAGCCTACCAGCGCAAGAGCCTCGCTCAGCTCTGTCTGCGTCGGGACATGAAGCTGCCTTTCAGGGAAGCCCCAGAGCTGCATCATCGGATATATGGTTATATCGAAGGCACCCTCAGTCGTCGCATATACATCCAGTGCTGTCTCTATCATTACCGCTGTGCGCTCATCGAGCTTCCCGCTCCCCGATGCGTTGATTCTGCCGATCTCGCTGTCCTCTGCCTGTACGGATAGAAGCGCATCCAGCTCATGTATCAGCTTCTCTCCGTCCGCCGCCGCCTGCTCGGCTCCCTGCCCGTAGCAGGTGATCTCCATGACCGTATCCATCGCGAATATCTCCCGCGCTGCATAGCTCCCGCCACTGGGGCTTGCAGTGCACCCGGTCAGGATGGCCGCACTCACCAGCAGTACGGCGCATAACCGCACCGATCGCACACGGGTATTTATTCTTTTTGATAAAGCTGTTGATGAAAGTCTTGTGCATGTGCGCACTGCTGGCCGCCTCTTGATATCTTTCATGTTATGTTTTTTTATTGCAGACATGCCCATGGTTGTATCTATATCTGTATCTGTGTCTGTATCTGTGTCTGTATCTATGTTTTGTTTTCTGCCTCGCCCTGCCCCTTGTCCTGCGATTCTCTCCGCGTTTACCTCGATGACCTGCACCGTCTCAGCGCAATCATTTCAACGCAATCGCCTCAGCGCAATCGCCTCAGCGCAATCGTCTCAGCGCAATCGTTTTAGCACAGACCCTCAGTATATCTCTCCGGGATCCGCTTCACCAACTGTGCGCCCACCGCTCCGATGACCGCCCCCGCTGCTATCCCCGAAAACCACAGCGCAGTCATGTACCACAGAACCGCCCCGGTTCCCAGCAGCCACACCGCCATAAGTATCTGCCCTATATTGTGCGCTATCCCGCCTGCTATGCTCACTGCGGCGATTCCAAATCGTCCGGTTCGCTTCAGCGGTGTCATCACCGCGGCACTCAAAGCAGCTCCCGCCAGACTGTAACTCAGGCTCATCACATTGCCGAAAAGTACCGAAACAAGAAATACCCGCAGAAAATTCACTATTATCGCCTGCCTCTCGCCCATGCGATACAATGCGAAAATCACCAGTATATTCGTGATGCCGAGCTTCATCCCCGGTATGGCAAAAAAGGCCGGAAGTCGACTCTCCAAGTAGCTCAGCACCAGCGCGAGCGCTATGAGCAGACCATATCCGGCGGCTCGGTTTGCGTCTGTATGTCTTTTTTCTTTTTTCTGCATCACTGTCAGCTTTTCTGTATTCACTTTCACATCTGCCTTCATGTCTGTACGACGATAATGCTTGTGCAATCCGGGCGCGTCCATTATAACAAATGCTATGAAGACCAGAAGCATTATCCTCGACAATATCACAATCCCCGATGATTGTCTTTATTTTGATATAGAGACCACCGGACTTTCCTCCCGCCGCTCGCAGATATATCTGATCGGCACGCTTTCTCCGCATCCGTCCGGAGCCGTGCTCACCCAGTGGTTTGCCGAGAGCATGAGCGATGAAAGGGATATGCTGGTACAGTTTAATGAGCTGTGCGGCAGCCGCAAGAGGCTGGTGAGCTACAATGGCGAGGGCTTCGATATACCTTTTATACGCGGCGCTATGAGTCAATATGCGATAAATGAGCATATAAGCGGCATGGAAAGTCTTGATATCTATGCTCATATCAGGCGTATGAAGGAGCTTTTTTCGACACCTGATATGACGCTCAAGTCAATGGAGCGCTTCATCGGCATCCGTAGGGAGGATACATTCTCCGGAAGCGATCTGATTGCCCTCTACAAGGAATACCTGAGCAGCCGTGATGAACGTCTGCTTGGCTTCCTACTCCTGCATAATGCAGAGGACGTAAAAAACCTCCCCGCACTTGCCTCACTCCTGAGCTACGAGAATGCACTGACCGGACCGTTTGATGGCTTTTGCACACCATCGCATACCTCAACGCACATCACCTTTTCAACCTCTATATCACAGCCTGTGCCCGTTCCTGTCACCTACGATGCGCAGAGCCTGTCGCTGTCCATATCCGGGGATATACTAAGCATCACGGTTCAGACGCAGACCGGCATCATGAAGCACTTTTTCAGGGACTACCGCAGCTATTTCTATCTCCCGCAGGAGGATACCGCGATACATAAAAGCGTCGGCATGTTCATAGACAGAGCCTCCCGGCAGAAGGCCACGCCTGCCACCGCATATATCAAAAAAAGCGGCACATTTCTCCCGATCAGCCGCGAGATGTCGGCAGATGACAGATGGAAGGACATCCCGTACTTCTGCCGCGAGTACAAAGACAGGATCCCGTATATCCTCATAGATGCGGATATACTGTCGGATCCTGCATTTCTTCATGACTATATGCGATATTCCGTCGCCTCGCTCAGTCTGCTTCGCAGTCCCAAAGCAAAGCCTGACGAAGCACTCTTGAACTGATTAAAGGCACTCACCACTTCCCGTGTTCATGCATTTCCCGTGCTCGCGCAGCACTATGAGCATCCGCTCCGTCGTCTCGCGTATCGCTCCGTCGTCATCTGCATCACATGCGCTCTCCCAGATCAGACCGGCGTCCTCTGCGGCTTTCTTCAGCTCATCAAGGGTATATGCTCTCTGGATATGCGTCTCCTCATATCTGAGATATACGAGTTCCGACTCCTCATGCACCCCATAATGCGACGGCTCCGCTTCGCCTTCTCCTGACCCGCCGCCGTTTGCCTCGCCATACATATCACCAGCAGCTCCGCCATATCCGCGCAGATCCTCGCGGATATACAGCGTG
>CAVJQN010000197.1:0-3685 GCA_963651635.1 Agathobacter sp. | reverse complement strand
GCGATACCGGTGCAGTATCTGTGATGCAACAAAAGGATAAAACCAGTGGCATTTCCGGCGCAGAGATGCTATAATCCATCGTATTGTACGGATCGGATCCGTCTTATTTTACTGTTTATCGGAGGGAATCGCATGGCAGAGGAGACGATGAAAGATTTCGAGAACGAGATCAACGAGTCTTTCAAGAACAAAAAGCAGATCGAGGATGCAGACGCAGGCAAGTGGGAGAAGTTCCAGCAGATGATGGACGAGAAGACTCCCATCGAGGTCAAGATCGCAGAGGCGGTCAAGGCGGGATGCGTCGCATATGTCGATGATGTACGCGGATTTATCCCCGCGAGCCACCTTTCGACTCAGCATGTGGATGACCTTGAGGAGTATAAGGGCAAGAAGCTGGAAGTCATCATCATCACGGTCGAGCCGGAGAAGAAGAGACTGGTGCTCAGTCACAGAGCGATAGCGCGTGCGGCTCAGGCAAGTGCCAGAGCAGAGAAGCAGGCGTCTATCAAGGTCGGCGATGTCATGGACGGCAAGGTCGAGACGATCAAGGACTACGGCGCGTTCATCGATCTGGGCGACGGCATCTCGGGACTGGTTCACGTATCTCAGATCTCATATAAGAGAGTGAAGTCACCCGCGGCAGTTCTTAAAGAGGGTCAGGAGGTGAAGGTCTCCGTCATCGGCAACGAGAACGGCAAGATATCACTCTCCATGAAGGCGCTCGAGGAGCCGCCCGCAGGATATGAGGAGCGTGAGGAGAGAAGACCTCGCAGGAACAGAGAGGACAGCGAGCCCGCAGTCCAGTACAAGGAGGAGGGCAAGGCTGTAACGAGCCTCGGAGATCTTTTGAAGAATATCAAGCTCAACTGACAGGAAGCATGTAACTCAAGGGGCGGACGATGTTCGCCCCTTTTCGATTACGAGGAGAGCAGACATGGCAGATAAAAAGATGACGAAGGGACAGGAGCTGGCGAAGTCACTGGCATGGTCATATCCGAACATAGCGCAGACGGAGAATGCGGCGCAGCAAAAGAAGAAGGCGGCGGCGTTCTGCGAGGGCTACAAGAGCTTCATAGGCAGAGCCAAGACCGAACGTGAGTGCGTCAATGAAGCCGAGCTCATGCTCATCGCTGCGGGCTACGAGAGATTCGATGTCACGAAGACCTACAAGCCCGGAGACAAGGTATACGAGATCAACCGCGGCAAGGCGGTGCTGGCGACGACATGGGGCAAGAGACCGCTCACAGAGGGCGTACGCATAGAGGGCGCGCATATCGACAGTCCGAGGCTCGACCTAAAGCCCAACCCTATGTATGAAAATGACGAGCTGGCGTACTTCAAGACGCACTACTACGGCGGCATCCGCAAGTATCAGTGGGGGACTATCCCGCTTGCCATACACGGCACGGTGATCCGCCCCGACGGCACTAAGGCGAATATCTGCATAGGCGAGGACGCATCCGATCCGGTATTCTATATCAGCGATCTGCTGCCGCATCTGTCGCAGGAGCAGAACAAGCGCCCGCTCAACGAGGGTCTCAAGGGCGAGGAACTCAACATCATCATCGGCTCGTGGCCGTACGAGGAGGAGAACCTCAAGGAGCCGTTCAAGCTGCTTGCGCTTCAGCTCCTCAACGAGAAGTACGGCATCACGGAGAGGGACTTCGCCAGAGCGGAGATCGAGCTGGTGCCTGCATTTGCCCCGAGGGATGTCGGACTGGATAGGAGCATGATCGGAGGCTATGGGCAGGACGACAGGGTGTGCGCATATCCGGCGCTGCTGGCGGAGATCGAGACTAAGAAGCCGACCTATACTACGGTGACGATACTGACGGACAAGGAGGAGATCGGCTCGCTGGGCAACACGGGTCTGGACTCCAACTATGTGCACGACTATCTCAGCTATCTCGCGCAGAACAAGGGCGTGGACGTCAAGGAGGTCTGTGCGAACTCGAAGTGCCTGTCCGCGGATGTCAATGCAGCCTACGATCCGACATTTCCGGATGTATTTGAGAAGAGAAATGCGTCCTGGATCAATCACGGCACAGTGCTGACGAAGTATACGGGAGCGCGCGGCAAGTCGGGCTCGTCGGACGCGAGCGCGGAGTTCATGGGCGAGGTGACTGCAATCATGGACAAGGCGGGCGTGTACTGGCAGATCGGCGAGCTGGGCAAGGTGGATGTCGGAGGCGGCGGCACCATCGCGATGTATGTCGCGGGCATGAATATCGATGTCGTGGATCTGGGCGTCCCCGTGCTGTCGATGCATTCGCCGTACGAGGTGGTATCGAAGCTGGACGTGTATAATACATATCTGGCGTTCAAGGCATTTTATAAGTAATGGGACTGCCGTGAGAACGGCAGTGTACAAAACGGATAGCGGCATCCGGCGGCGACGGTCGACCGGGCGACGATATCCGGCATAATGAACAAAGTTGGGAGAAAAGTATCATGGAAGAAGAGAGCAAGGTAGTAAAGCCGCAGTCCAGGAAGGATCAGCGGGCGCAGGAGGAGAGCCGCGCTCAGTCGCGGATCAGAAAGACGCTGGTCGGAGTAGGCGTAGTGTGCGTCGCGCTGGCGGCGGTGATGATAGTAAGTGATATCAATACCGAGAAGTCACGTACAGTCGTGGACAAGAACTATGACTATATCACCAACGGCGAGGAGATCGCGCTGCCAGCGTCCTTCGGTACAATCGAGCATCTCGCACAGTACAAGGGCATCGAGATAGACAAGGGTACCGTCACCGAGGTATCGGATGCGCTGCTTGACTACTATATCGAGGGTGAGCGCGAGGAGGATACCGTCGTCACCGACATCACGGACAGGGCGGCGCAGCTCGGCGACTTTGCCAATATCGATTATGTGGGCAAGATGGACGGCACCGCCTTCGACGGCGGATCAGCAACAGGTTATGAGCTGGAGCTGGGCTCGGGCACATTCATAGAGGGCTTTGAGGACGGAGTAGTCGGCATGAACATCGGCGATACCAAGACGCTGGATCTGAAGTTCCCCGATGACTACTCCAGCACGGATCTGGCAGGCAAGGATGTGAAGTTCACCGTCACGCTCAACTCACTGCAGACCAAGGTAGTGCCGGAGTTTACAGACGAGTGGGTCAAGGCGCATACCGACGGAGAGTTCACGGACACCGCGACATACAGAGCAGACTATAAGACGAAGCTGGAGAAGCAGTTCGCGATATATACCGCGTACAGCTACGGTTCGACGGCGATACAGGACATCACGGATGCGTCAGGTGCGTCGGCGACGGCTGACGGCGTGAAGTATCTGTTCAACAGCAGCTACGAGCTTTATCAGGATCAGGCTATCGATGAGGGCATGAGCCTGGAGTACTATCTCCAGAACTACGGCACGGATATCACCACCTTCAAGCAGAATCTGGCGCAGTACTCTGAGTCCATGTCCGAGCAGGTAGCCGTCATGCTTGCCATCTATGACGCGGAGGGCATGACACTGACTGACGAGGATCAGGAGGCGCTGGAGACGGTGCTGGGCATGACCGAGGAAGAGGCTATAGCGGAGGATGGCTATACGCAGGAGTGCATCGAGCTCAACGAGAAGATGACCAAGGTCATCCTGTTTGTATATGACAATGCCGTGCAGAAGCCCGAGGAGACGGCGGCGGCTGATACGACCGAAGCGGTGACCGACGGTCCGGGGG
>CAVJQN010000196.1:0-3691 GCA_963651635.1 Agathobacter sp. | reverse complement strand
TGAGAGACTCATTCATTCTGGCGGTTAAGAGCATATGGAGCAACAAGATGCGCTCTTTCCTGACCATGCTGGGGATCATCATCGGCGTGGCATCCGTCATCATACTGGTCAGCCTGATCAACGGATATATGTCCTATATGACGGACAGCTTCTCCTCACTCGGGACAAATCAGATACAGGTATATGTGCAGAACATGTCCACGAGGTTCGTCACGGACTCGCAGATGTACGGGTTCTATGAGGAGCATGGCGACTATTTCACCGCCATGTCGCCTGAGGTCTCGGTCGGAGGTACGGTAAAGAACAGCTATCAGACACTGGACTATACTTCGGTGACAGGCGTAGGAGAGGACTATGCCGACCTGAAGGAATACAAGATGGTCGCGGGGCGGTTCATCAGCTATGCCGATGTGAAGTCGCGCCAGAAGGTCGCCGTCGTCGGATACTATGACGCGGACAAGCTATACGGCTCGGCGCAGGCGGCGCTGTCACAGAAGATCAAGATCAACGGCTATGCGTACAATATAGTAGGTGTGATAGAGCGTCAGGACGAGGACTCGCTGGATGAGGGCGGCAATGATGATATGGTATATATCCCGTATACATCGGCGCTCAAGCTATCGCGAAACAGTCTGCCGTCCAACTATATCTTCTGCCTCGGAGATCTCGACGACTGCGACGCGGCGGTGGATGCGCTGGAGGCATATCTGGAGGAGATTTTTTCGACAGACAGCTTTTACAGTGTGACCGCCATGAGCCAGATGCTGGATTCACTCAATGATATGATCAATATGATGAGCCTGCTGATAGGAGGCATCGCGGGCATATCGCTGCTGGTGGCGGGTGTGGGCGTCATGAACATCATGCTGGTATCCGTGACGGAGAGGACGCGCGAGATAGGCATACGCAAGGCGCTCGGGGCCAGGCGCGGCACCATCATGCAGCAGTTCGTGATAGAGGCGTCGCTGACCTGCGTCATAGCAGGCTTTCTGGGCATACTTATAGGCGGATCGATGTCTACCGTCATCGGCAGCTTCATGGGCATCAGCTCTCCTCCGACGATATCCGCCGTGCTGGTCTCGTTCGGCGTCTCGGTCGCGATAGGGCTGATATTCGGATATATGCCGGCTGACCGCGCGGCGAAGATGAATCCGATAGACGCGCTCAGGAGCGAGTGAGGCGTAAGCCACGGCGCGCAGAGCCTTTGCCCAAGACAGGTACGGGGCATCATGCGCATGGCAGATCCGTATCAGATAGGGAGTGCCGTTTGTCCACAGCACAATAAAACAACGCATACATCACCAGAGGAAAAACAAAACATGACGAATACAAATTCTGAGGTGAGACATACCGAAAACATGTACACAAAAAATATGTACGCTGAAAATACATACACTGAAAACACGTATATGAAGAAAGCCCACATCTGTGCGCAAGCTATATCATGCATGCAGCCCGTCCGCAAGGCACTCAAGCGACAGACGATGATGGAAGCATTTGCACTGACGATGGTACTTACGGTGCTCATATCGCTAGTCTCGCCGCGTGAGGCGCTGGCGGCGGACTATACCATCGGCTCGGCATGGTTTGACGACTATAACGGGCATATCGTCGCCAGATGGGACGAGACCGTATCCAAGACGAAATACCGAGTGCAGCTCTACAAGGGGGATGCCTTCTTTGCCGACGGCAGCCCGATCAACGCCAACAAGGTGGGCGATATCATCAAGACATCCGGTGAGAGCCATGATATGACCCGGCTCATCAGAGACGAGGGCGCGGGAACGTACAGATTTACCGTCTATCCGATAGAGGAGCCGTCTCTCATCATCCAGTCCGATACCATACAGATCACCTACGAGAGGCTGGAGGGCACATCCGAGGTGACGGGCTGGCAGAAGATGGGCGATGAATGGTACTACTACGCCGACGACGGTACACTGCGCTACGGCTGGCAGTGCATAGACGGAGTATGGTACTATCTCGCGGCCAAGGGCAACTGCCTGATGGACACCTATACGCCGGACGGCTACTATGTCGATGCCACCGGCGCATGGGACGGGAAGCCGAAGCTGTGAGGAGCACGACAGAGAAGCATACACAGGCTAAGATCACACGGTCGAAGCTCACACAGCCGAAGCCGCGAAGGGCAATCATCATGCAAACCGCCATGACAGCATATAATAATTAGGCAATATGTTGCCTGAAACGGATTATTTTCAAAGCTCGCACAGCAACTTTGACAAGAAGCGGGCTTTTTTTATTGCCGCACAATTTGTGATATCTCTTTCTTGCACATCTCGCGGGAGACTATACTTTGATTTATTCAACTGTTAAAATGTAAACAATCATTTGGAGGGATAAGCAGCGCTTTTTCGGCGCTTCGGGCGAATGTGCCGAACACCGGGCCGGGAATCGTGAAAAAACGCTGATATTCATATTTCTTTACAAAACCAGGAGGAGGTTTCGGTATGTCATTTGTTGACAAGCCCCAGGTCTTCGGGGCATCAATCAAGTCGCTCACCTTCGGCAAGGAAGGAAAGAGCGTAACAATCGGCGGAGGCAATACATATCCGCTGTATACGTTCGACGCGGCGCCGGTGAACACCGTGAAGATCGGTATGGTCATATCTGACAAGGGTTTTGACGCAGCGCTTCCGGGACTTGCAAAGTTCTATGAGGGCTGCAGCAATGTCGTAGAGATGGCCAAGCGTGCGGCAGAGCTGGATCATGTTGATTTCGTAGCTCTGGAGCTGGAGAGCGCGGATCCCAACGGAGACAACGCATCCGTAGACGACTGCGCGGCACTTGCCAAGGAGGTCTGCGAGGCTATCAGCAAGCCTCTGGCTGTACTGGGCTGCAAGAATACGGAGAAGGATACAGAACTCTTCGTCAAGGTAGCAGATGTACTGCGCGGAGAGAACATCCTCATGCTTTCCTGCAAGGAGGAGGACTACAAGACCATAGGTGCTGCTGCCGTACTTGCGAGCGGTCAGAACCTCGGCGGTGAGTCAGCGGTCGATATCAACCTCGCCAAGCAGCTCAACGTACTTCTCTCTCAGATGAATATCCCGATGGACAAGATCGTCATGAACCTCGGAAGCGCAGCAGCAGGCTACGGCTTCGAGTATCTCGCATCCACCATCGAGCGTGTCAAGGACGCGGCTCTGGGTCAGAACGACGCGATGCTGCAGATGCCTGTTGTAACCATGTGCGGCGACGATGCATGGAGCGTCAAGGAGTCTCTGCTGGAAGAGGCGGATATGCCCGAGTGGGGCTCTCGTGAGGAGCGTGGTATCCAGATGGAGATCTGCACCGCATCGGCTGTTATAGGAAGCGGAACTGACGCTGTTATTCTCCGTCATCCGGAATCTGTAAAGACATTGTCCGAGATGATCTCGGAACTGGCATAAGGAGGGGAGAACGATGGCATTAAAGGGTCTTGATATATTCAAATTATCTCCTAAGAAGAACTGTAAAGAGTGTGGCAATCCCACATGTATGGCTTTTTGTATGAAGGTGGCACAGGGCGCAGCCAAGCTTGAGGCGTGCCCGTACTTCTCGGCTGACGCTATCGCCAAGCTCTCCGAGGCTACTGCACCGCCGATGAAGACCATCACGGTCGGAGATTTCTCTCTGGGCGGCGAGACGGTTATGTTCCGTCATGACAAGACATTTGTATCACGTACAC
>CAVJQN010000195.1:0-3827 GCA_963651635.1 Agathobacter sp. | reverse complement strand
CATTTACCATGTGGGCACTCGGATATAGGAGATGGAAGGTGCTCGTTCCGTCGGCGATACTGATCTCCGCCTTGGTATTCGGCGCATTCTACGGACTGATGAGAGTGCCGCTTCCGACCATTATTCTGTAAGGAGGATATACGAATGTTTGATAATATAATGCTTGGACTCTCGCAGTTCTCCGATCCGATGCTGCTGGTGACTCTGTTCTTCGGAGTCCTGCTCGGACTTACGGTAGGTGCGCTGCCGGGTCTCAATGACAGTATCACGATAGCCGTGCTGATACCTGTGACCTTCGGTATGCAGCCTCAGATGGCCATGGCGATGCTGGTAGGTATCTATGTATCATCGGCCTGCGGCGGATCTATCCCGGCGGTACTGCTGGAGATCCCCGGTACAGCCTCCGCCGTCGTGACGGCATATGACGGATATCCGCTCAAGCAAAAGGGACACGGACTGGAGGCACTCAGCGTATGTATGACCAGCTCGACCTTCGGCGGAATATCAAGCGCACTGGTGCTTATGTTCCTCTCTCCGATACTTGCGTCTATGGCGCTCAAATTCGGACCGCCCGAGTATTTTATGCTGGGTATGCTTGGTATAGCAACGGTTATAGGTATGGCAGGAAAGGACTGCTGGAAGCATTTCCTGTCGATGTCCTTCGGTCTGTGGCTCAGCTGCATCGGAGTCAGCACATCGACGGGTATGAGCCGCTTTACGTTCGGCTCGATGAGCCTTCTGGACGGACTTCCACTCGTACCGAGGATGATAGGCCTGTTCGGAGTTCTGTCAGTACTAAAAATAGCGGAAAAGGTCGGCACGGCAGAGGCCGAGAACGGCTATGATGACCAGATGCGGGCTGAGGCCAAGAACGA
This sequence comes from Agathobacter sp., assembly GCA_963651635.1. Lineage (GTDB taxonomy): Bacteria > Bacillota > Clostridia > Lachnospirales > Lachnospiraceae > Darwinimomas. The sequence continues at coordinate 2,952 of CAVJQN010000195.1, read as the reverse complement.
GACATCAAAGCACAGCGGCACTGACAGAGTGGCATTTCCCTCCAAGGCTATGTGCAAGAGGCTGCTGCCTACATGGATCCGAGGCTCCATCATCGGCAATATACTCGGCTGTCTCCCCGGCGCAGGCATGACGATGGCTATATTTACATCGTATGATGTAGAGAAGCGTGTGCATCCGGAGAAGGAGTTCGGTACAGGCGTATGGGAGGGTATCGCAGGACCCGAGGCCGCAAACAACGCAGTCGTGGCCAGCTCCATGGTGCCGCTGCTGTCACTGGGTATCCCCGGCAACTCCACGTCAGCGCTCTTCATCGGCGCCCTGACGATCCACGGAATGGTGGCAGGTCCGACTCTGTTTACGAAGAATCCGGATATGGCATACCTGATTATCGTGGCTTTCCTGCTGGGCAACCTGATGATGCTGCCTATGGCTCTCGCTTACTGCAAGTATCTCGCGGCGCAGGTGCTCAAGCTCAATCCGAAGGTGCTCTCTGCCGGTATACTGGCGCTGTGCATGGCAGGTTCATTTGCCTACAAGAACAATGTATTCCACATCGGCGTGGCTATATTCTTCGGTATCATCGGATATCTGTTCTACAAGTTCAGTGTTCCGACAGCACCGTTTATCCTTGCAAGTATACTGGGAAGCATGATGGAGTCGAACTTCATCAACTCACTCGTATACACGGGCTCCGCATCGATATTCCTGATGCGTCCGATTAGCTGCGTGCTGGTTATAGTATCGGCGATTTTCATGATCTGGCCGTGGGTAAGCCCGATCATCAAAGGAAAAATGAAGAAAACAGCATAGTTCCGACAACCTGTGAAGGAAATCGATGCAGCACGGCTATCCGGTCGGCTGCATCGATTTCTGTGTTGAGGATCTGATCACAGCAGCACCTCCGTATATTGACGCATTTTCTCAGCGATGCCAAAGACCTCTGCATATTGCATAAGGTTGTGGATGTTTTTACTTTTGTCTGCAAAATAAGAGTTCATGGCCGTCTGAAACACCTGAATGTCCATCTTCTTTTTGTTGCGGACAATATCACAGATGCAACGTTCTTTGTCGTATACTCGCACTGTATTGCCTGCAGGTGTTTCGATTGTTACTGCGCCGATTTCAAACCATTCGGGAATCACGGTATAAACCTTCACATTGCATGCTTTCAGATGACCGGCGTTATATCCTCTTTTCACTGTTACGATCGGCTGCATAGACTCTCTATCTGAGAGTTCATGCAGATATAGAGCAGTTTCGTGTGAAAAGATAATTTTGCTGTTCCGAAGCTGCAGGAGATACAGATTATCCGGCCATGCATCATCAGAGCGGTAAACCCCATGCGCCTCTTTACAGAGGCCTGCATGTTTCACAAATTGCGTTGCAGCTCCCTTAGAAAAGCCCAAAGATTGAGCATCACAGATACGGTAGAAACCGTTATTTTTTTCGAGATATGTATAGAGGGGTTCTTTACTGTTCATGACACACATCCTTTCTCGCTACACATTATAAATAAAAGTAGCGAGAAAGACAATTAAAATAAGTGCGATGCTGGTTGCACAGGGATATATGACAGTAAAGGATGGCTAGGAGCGGAGACCTGACAGACCGAGCCTCTCCAGCGCACGCTGCGGGAGGCTTTTCATCTCATGCAGATACGGGGACGGAGCGGCTTTTTTCTCATATCGGCGTAGGCAGTAAAAGAGATGAAGCTCCCTTTTGGCTCGGGTCATGGCGACGTAGAAGGCACGACGCTCCTCCTCCAGTTCGTCGTCGCTCTTTGACTTGCGGTACGGGGTGATGCCGTCATTGACATCTATGATAAATACAACAGGCCACTCTAGCCCCTTGGACGTGTGAAAGGTCATCATGTGAAGTCCTGTAATGTCTATGCCGTGTTCCTTAAAAAGCAGCAGCAGCGGACGCGGCTGGAAGTTGGTGCGGTAGAGCACTGCCATATCCGACATGGGTATGCCGTGGCGCAGGCAGATCTCTATCGCCGTATACAGCTTTTCTATCTCGTCCGTGATACTGAGGCACGGCGTGACGGTGACCATGCCGCCGCGCCCGGATGCCGAGCGCAGATGCTTGGATATACGCTTTTTGTTGTGACGGATCACGCGCTGCGAGTATGCGACTATCTCAGCGGCGGAGCGGTAGTTGATATTCAGGACGACCTTGCGTGCGCCGGGGTAGTCGCGGCGGAAGTTCAGCATGATGGAGGGATCGGATCCGCGAAAGGCATAGATAGATTGGTCATCGTCTCCGACTATAGTCAGGTTGGAGCGGCTGTCCGTGATGAGCCGGATGATGCGGTACTGCGCCGGGTCGATATCCTGAAACTCGTCTATCAATATCCACTGGTAGCGTGCCTTGATAGCCTGTCTTATATCATCACGACGCGTCAACAGCTCCTCGGTGAGTGCGATCATCTCGTCGAAGCGGATGCTATCCTCGGCATCGCCGGGGAAGATATAGCGCTCGGCGTTCTTCCCGTAGGCAGTCAGGAGAATATGATAAAAAAATGAGTGAAATGTCGCAAACGTGACCTTGGTATAGTCGGAACTTTCGTGAGATTTATGCCTTGCAGTATACTTGGCAATGAAGCGCTCGCGCATCTGCGCGGCGGCGGCACGTGAGAAGGTCACGACCAGTACGCTCGACGGGTCTGCGCCCAGCTCGTCGAGGATATAGCAGATACGCTCCGTGATGACAAAGGTTTTGCCGGAGCCGGGTCCTGCCACGACCATCAGCGGATGTCTGCCGTGAGTGATGGCTTTTCTTTGCTGCTTGTTCTGCGCAATTGGCATAGAATGAGACATTATGATAAAATCGGTAATGCTGATGAGTAAAACCGATATAATTATAACCAGAAACTGCACCAGAAATTATGATTGATGATAGCTGTAAGGTGATGATATGTACAACGTCGCCCGATGTCAAGACAAAAC
>CAVJQN010000194.1:0-3833 GCA_963651635.1 Agathobacter sp. | reverse complement strand
AGGCTATCTCGTATCTGAGCTCCTCCCTCAGGTGCTTTACGGCCTGCGACAGTCCACCCTTGAGCTGCTTCATACCTGCCTTGAGTGCATACGAGCTCTCCGCATCTATCACATCTATGACTGCCTCCGCCTGTGCGAGATCCATCTTGCCGTTCAGGAAGGCTCTTCTGGTAAATTCTCCCGGCTCCGCCAGCACCGCTCCCGCCTCTATCACAAGAGCGAGTATACGCTGCATCACCAGAGGACCGCCGTGGCAATCTATCTCCACAGTGTCCTCTCCGGTGTAGGTGCGCGGCGCCCTCATCATCATCACAAGCACCTGATCGACTATCTGTCCGTGATCTATGATATGTCCGTAGTTGATGGTATGCGTATCGCACTGCGACAGCGCCCTTTTTCCCTTATATATCCTGTCCGCGACGGCTACGGCATCCTCGCCGGAGATGCGCACTATGCCTATGCCGCTCGGAGAGAGGGCGGTGGCTATCGCCGCGATTGTATCTGTCTGTCTCATTCTTTGTCCCTACTAATATTTTGACCATTATATATTCATTGATACAGGATTGCTGCGCGCTTTGCGCTCACGCAAGCGAGCTTGCATCGGTGATTTGAACCTTTGTCCCCTGTATCAACAAAGAAGACCGCGAATATCATAGCATAATATTCGTCGGCCTTCTTTCACCAAGCCTTATATATTCTCATGTTTTGGCAGGTTCCAAGGTCAACTCAACTCATGCAAGTGAGCTTGCATCGGCGGTTTGTACCTTTTCACCCTAATATCATCCTACTGCTCCGCATCCTTCTGCTTGTCATGTCCGCGTCCGTAGGTACGCTCGCCCCTGCCGTAGCCGCGTGAGCGTCCAGAATATCCGCCGTTTCCGGACTCTCTTGATGAGCCGTTATTATATCTGCGGCGGTTATTGTCTCTTTTGAGTATAACTACCACGTGTCTGTACGGCTCCTCACCCTCGCTGATGGTTGTCACATACGGATCGCCCTGCAGCGCCGAGTGGATGATGCGTCTCTCATACGGATTCATCGGCTCCAGCTCCACTCTGCGGCGGCTCCTCTTGACCTTCGAGGCTATATTGTGCGCCAGCTCCTCCAGCTTTAACTTGCGTCTGTCGCGGTAGTTCTCCGTATCGAGCTTGACCCTGATATATCCGCTGCGGTGCTTATTGACCACTAGACTTACCAGATACTGAAGAGAATCAAGCGTCTGTCCCCTCTTGCCTATCAGGACGCCCATCTCCTCGCCGTTGAACTCATAATATATCTCGTTCGTGGCATGGTTGAACTCCGCCTTGATATCCGCCTTGATATCCATGACCGAAAGGATGCTCTTGAGGAAATCCTCGCCTCTGGCTACCAGCTCCGCTGCTTCCTCCTCGCTCACCGGCTCTATGGTCTCACTGTCGGATGCTGCCTTTTCATCACCGCCGGACTTGCAGAGCCCGCCTGCCTCCTCGGCATCTGATATCACATTATCAGCTTTTTTGCAGGTCTCTTTCTCTTCGCTGAGCCCTACCGCAGCCTCTGTGAATGTCCCGGATTTCTCTTCCTCTGCAGCTTTCTTCGCCTCCGCGGCTTTCCTTATCTCATCGGCTTTCTTTGCCTCAGCAGCTTTTCTTTCCTCAGCCGCCTTTCTGGCTTCCTCAGCTTTCCTTGCCTCTGCGACTTTTTTCTCCGCCTCAGCCTTCCTGTCCGCCTCGTCCTTTGCTGCCTGCGCCGCCTGTGCGGCTATCTCGTCCTCGGTCTTGACTCTGGCGCTGATGACCCACGGCTTGCTTCCGATAAATCCGAGCAGTCCCGTGCTGCCCTCCTCTATCACTTTAAATTCTATATTGTCGCTGGACGTATTCAGCTTGAGCAGAGCCTGTGTCTTGGCCTCGTCCAGTGTCTTCGCTGAAATTCTGATTTCTTCCATCTTGTCCGTCCTTATTCTGCTTTGCTTCCCGCGTCATCTGCATCCTGAGCTTTCACATCCGCCGTCTGCTCCTGTACTGTCGTATTATCTTCGCTTCCCTCTGTACCTACGACTGCCGGCACGCTCTCAGTTGATACAGCGCCCTCTTTAGTCTCAACATCAGCCGCATTTGCCTGCTCTGTCTCAGTATTTGCATCTTCCTTTACAGTCTCTGACGGCTTTGCAGCCTCACTCTTCTTTCCGCCCTTCTTACCCCGGCGCAGCTCCTCCTGGCGCTGGTTGTACAGCAGCACCATATTGGCTCTCGCTGTGAGCGACTTGGGATTGGCATTCAGATTGTAATATTCATTGGACGCCTCGATATGCCTCTCGGAGTTGACCCTCCGCAGCTCTGTCTGGCGCTCCTCCTTTTCCTTTACATCATCGCTGTTTGCCACATTCTCGATAGTCTTCTGATCCACCCTGATCGGAGGCAGCCCCTTCTTAGCTCTCTTCTGGTTGGTCTTTGCGATATTCTGCTCTACTATCTGAGCCACATCCACACTTGAGAGCTTCTTGTTGACACCGATCTGTATAAGCATACGCGCTACTGAGCTTGCCACCCAGTATACGCCGATAGCCGTCGGAAATGTGAAGCAGAAAAATACCGACATCAGCGGCATGGTCGTATTCATCGCCTTCATGGTCGCCGCCGTCTGATCATTCGGATCCGTCTTAGGCTGATCCTTCGTCATCAGATATGTGCTGTACCACTGCGTCAGTCCCGCGAGGATGGGTATGATCCACGCAAGATTGGGCTTTAAGCCCTGCCACGGCGACATGGACAGGTTCATCCCGAAGAATGTATTGATATTGACAGACTCGGTCGCTACCTTGGTGATAGCATCCGACAGATTCGGGAAAAATCCCTTCATCGTCTCCCACTGCTCGGGAGTCAGCTTGTAGAGGAAATCTATAACCGAATTTATCTCATGGCCAGTGAAGTCATTGCCCATGCGTGCGGCCTTTACCATAGCCGCTATGGTCTCATTGCCCTCCGCTATAAGAGCAGGAAGTCCTTCGTCTATGACAGGCTGCGCCACCGTCTCAAAGAGAGCCCTGATCTCCGGCACATATGCCGGTATCCTGTAAATGACCTGATACAGCGCGAAAAGTATCGGCATCTGTATGAGCAGCTGAGCGCATCCTCCTGTCATGCTGGTGCCGTACTTGTCATATACCGCCTTTGTCTCAGCCTGCATCCTAGCCATGCTCTGCTGGTCGTTCTTATTCCTGTACTTTGCCTGTATAGCCGCCAGCTCCGGCTGCATCACCGAGGTTATCTTCTGAGTTTTCTGCTGCTTGATGGTCATCGGCAGCATGATGATATTAACCACAAATGTAAATACGATGATACATACACCTATATTGTGGATGTTCATGCCGCTGTAGAGAAGAGACATGATAAGTCCGAGCAGCGACGCTATCCAGCCGATGATCGGGGTCGTCGACTTAGTAAGAAAAAATCTGTGCACTTGTTAAGTACCTCCTTAGATATGAGTTCCTGTGAACCTCAGGAGACCGGATCGTATCCGCCCTTCCCCCACGGATTGCATCTGAGTATCCGCCACAATGCGAGTAAACCGCCCTTGAGCGCTCCGTACTTTTCTATCGCTTCGACAGCATACTGAGAACAGGATGGTGTAAATATACACGGAGGTCTGTACCAGTACGGAGAGATGTTCTTCTGATAAAATCTGATCAAGGCTATACAGAGCTTTTTCATTTCAATATGCCGTGCCTTCCTGCGAGATGGACAAATGCTTCCTCTGCCCTGTCATATCCCGCGGCGGCATCTGCCGTGCGTGCCACCACCACTATGTCATAGCCGGTCTTCATGTCCGCGGCGTGAAGCCTGAATACCTCA
>CAVJQN010000193.1:0-3860 GCA_963651635.1 Agathobacter sp. | reverse complement strand
GCGCATAGAAGCGGTGTGTAGCGGGAGCAGTCGTCCCCTGTACGAACCGGCCGGACTTACATGAGCAAGGCTCAGGAAGGAAAAGTACATTATGAAGAAGCGTATGAAATGGGTGGCCGCAGCTCTGGCAGCATGTATGCTGATGTCGGGATGCTCGTCGGGATCGTCGGGAACGACAGCAACACAGACGACCGCCGCAGCAGCCGGAGATACCAAGGCAGAGGAAACCACAGCAGCGGCACAGGAGAGTACAGGCCCCAAGGTGCTCAATTTCGGCTGCCAGATGTATGATGACGGCTCCGTCAATACCGTAATGGCTATCAGCTCCTCATGGAACTGCATGCGCTACGGTATCAGCGAGGCGCTGTTCAAGTTCAATGACAACATGGATGTAGAGCCTTGGCTGGCAGAGAGCTATACGGTCAATGACGAGCATACGGAGTGGGTCATCAAGCTCAGAGACGGCATCAAGTTCTCCGACGGATGCGATCTGACGCCGACCAAGGTCAAGGCGTACTTCGACTATGTCAAGGAGGTAGGTCCCGGCGGATCGGCAAAGCCCCAGAAGTATCTCGAGTACGAGGCAGAGGTTACGGCGGATGACGCGGCCAATACCGTGACGATTCATACATCAAAGCCCTACGCGAACCTGCCCGGACAGCTGGCATATCCCGTCATGGCTATCCTTGATGTAGAGCATACCGAGGACTTCGACAACGGAGCTATCGGTACGGGTCCCTACAAGATCAAGGAATTCAACGGCGTAGGCGTCGGCTATAGCATGGTGGCAAATGAGAACTACCGCGAGACGGTTCCCTACGACGAGGTCAATATCCTGTTCATGGGCGATGCATCTGCCAAGACCATGGCGCTGCAGAGCGGACAGGTAGATCTGGTGGAGAATATCACAAACGTATCGGATATTGCTACATTCCAGGGCGATGACAACTATACCGTGGATATCGCATCCGGTGTACGCTGCGGATTCACATGGATGAACCTCAACGGCGTGCTCGGCAACAAGACGCTGCGTCAGGCGATACTGATGGCGATAGATTATGATACCATCTGCGCGTCCAAGACTATCGGAGGTCTCTATACAGCAGGTATCTCCGTACTTCCGTCTACACTGAGCTACGGCTATGAGAAGCTCGTCAATCCCTACAAGTATGATCCTGAAGGCGCCAAGAAGCTCCTTGATGAAGCAGGCATAGTTGACACTGACGGCGACGGCTGGAGAGAGCTGGATGGCAAGAAGATCGATCTGCAGTATGTATCCTATGAGAACAGACTGCTCAATGACTTCTCCAATGCACATATGCAGTACCTCGCAGAGGTCGGCATCGCCTGCACGGCGGACTTCGGAAGCTCTGATGATCAGTGGAGCAAGCTGGCGGCAGGAACATATGATTTCAACAACAACAACTGGACGACTGTCGGCACAGGCGATCCCTTCGAGTATATGGCGAACTGGACGACAGAGGGCGCATATGACGGATATAGCAATCCCGAGTACGACGCACTCTATGAGCAGCTCAAGAGCGAGATGGACGCTGACAAGCGTGCAGACCTCATCTATCAGATGCAGCAGATCGTCATTGACGACGCTCTGGTCATCGTAGACGGCTACTACAACTCCTCGATGATCTACTCCAAGAAGGTCGGCTATGCGCATATCCACACGGCAGACTACTACTGGCTGACAACGGAGATCACCCCCGCTGAGTGATGAGCACCGAGTTCCGCTGTCACGAGCCTTGCGAAGTGAGAGCGGTTTACGAGGTGCCATGCGATAGCCGTCCGCGACTGGCGAGTGCGCAGCACGAAGACAGAGCGGAAACGGCGAACCGCAGAGTTCCGCTGTCACGAGCCTTGCGAAGTGAGAGCGGTCTACGAGGTGCCATGCGAATCACACAGTAATAAAATATCGAACACCGCAATCCCTCCGAGCAAGCCCGGGGGGATTGCACGGCATAGAAAGGAAGAGCTGTTTGAAGAGGAAACAGATAGCTATGCGGCTGGCTCAGATCCTGATAGTGCTGATAGGCATCAGCTTTGTCACATTCCTGCTGACCTACCTGTCGCCGGGAGATCCTGTCCGCAACATGTATACTGCCGCCGGTATCATGCCGACCGAGGAAAGAGTGGCTGAGACCAGACGGGAGCTGGGACTGGACGATCCTATGATGGTTCAGTACCTTAGATGGCTGAAGAACTGCCTGCACGGCGACTTCGGCAAATCATACTCATTGAACAAACCGGTCACGACCCTGCTCATAGGCAGGCTCTGGCCGACAGTAAAGCTGACCATACTTTCACTGGCGCTGATGCTCATCATGGCGGTGCCTCTGGGTGTGCTGTCGGCTATATATAAGGACGGATGGATAGACTACCTCGTAAGAGGGCTGACATTCGTGGGCTGCGCCATGCCCAACTTCTGGGTGGGGCTGCTGCTCATGATGCTGCTGTGCGTGAGGATCAAAATCTTCCCTGTCATATGCTCCACGGCGGATCTGAAAAGTACATTCCTGCCGGCGCTGACGCTGGCGCTTGCCATGACGGCGAAGTATACGAGGCAGGTCAGAGCAGCCGTGCTGGACGAGCTCAATCAGGAATATGTCGCGGGAGCCAGAGCCAGAGGAGTGAGGGAGAGCGTGATACTGTGGAAAAATGTATTTCCGAACGCGCTGCTGCCCCTTATCACGTTGTTCGGTCTGTCCATAGGAAGTCTTTTGGGCGGCACCAGCGTGGTCGAGGTCATATTCTCATATCCCGGGCTGGGCAATCTCGCCGTATCTGCCATCACATCAAGTGACTATAACCTGATACAGGGATATGTGCTGTGGCTGACGCTGATATATATGATCATCAATCTGATAGTCGATGCTTCATATGTGGCAGTCGATCCCCGGATGCGTGTAAAGGAGTGAGATGATGAAGCATAAGAATTTCTTCCTTGAGCACAGGCAGTTCACATTTTTCCTGATACTGGCGGTGCTGATCGTGCTGACAGCCGTTTTCGCACCCGTGGTGACAGGGGGCGTGGATCCGCTGAAGGGATCTCTGACAGCGGCGCTGGAGCCGCCGAGCAGTGAGCACATATTCGGCACGGACAAGATGGGCAGGGATATATTCGCGAGAGTTATCTACGGTGCGAGAGCGTCGCTTACGGCCACATTTGCCGTGGTGCTGCTGATATTTCTCGTGGGAACGGCCGCGGGAGTAGCCGCGGGATACTTCGGAGGCTGGATAGACTCCGTCATCATGCGATTTGCCGATATGATGCTGGCATTTCCGGGACTGGTTCTGGCACTGGCGGTGGCAGGCATCATGGGCGCCGGCAGCCGTAATGCCGTCATAGCGATAGTGCTGGTCAACTGGACGAAGTATGCGAGACTGGCACGAAGCATGGTACTCAAGATACGCGACAGAGACTATGTGGCGGCGGCGATAGTCACGGGTTCAAAGACAAAGCACATGATCATGAGCTATATGCTGCCCAATGTACTTCCGACGGTCATCATCACGGCGACGACGGATATCGGCGGCATGATGCTGGAGCTGGCGACGCTGTCATTCCTCGGATTCGGTACGAAACCGCCTGCGCCGGAATGGGGATATATGCTAAGCGAGGGGCGCGCCTGTATGCAGACGGCTCCGTGGATGATGTTTTATCCGGGACTGGCTATATTCATCGTGGTCGTTGTATTTAACATGCTGGGTGACGGTGTCCGGGATATACTGGATCCCAGAGAGGAGTAGGAGATGGATGAACTGTTGAAGCTGGAGCATGTCTCCATATCCTACAAGGGCACGGAGGCGGTGCACGATTTTTCGCTGACCATGGCTCCGGGTGAGAT
>CAVJQN010000192.1:0-3927 GCA_963651635.1 Agathobacter sp. | reverse complement strand
GACTGCATAGTCCAGACTGCTCAGGGCGCTTTTGACATGCTGATAAAAGAGCCTGCCGGAGGCATTGAGATAGAGCTTTTGCTTTTTCCTGTCAAAGAGGCTCACGCCGAGCTCATTTTCAAGTCTTTTGATGGTGCTGCTCAGGGCGGGAGGAGAGATCATCAGCGATTCAGCCGTCTTAGTCAAATGCTCCTGTCGCGCCAGTTCCAGAAAATAACGCAGCTGTAAAAGCTCCATAGAGCAAGCCCCCTCCTTGTTCACCGATACCGATTTTCAGGTCTGCATGGCAGCAGATACAATGTTAAAACTGAAATTAACAACCTTTAATAAAATCTGTAATTCAATCTTTGCTCCTCATAGTGTAGCTTAATATCAGAATATGTGCAAAGGAAATAAAAAGCTGCGCGCACAGGCACCTTAAATGCACAAAACCAACAGAAGCATGCTTGATATTCAGAACATTTCAAGAATAGCAAGACATGGATGAGCTTAACTTGTAGCTTGACAGACAGGAGGGAGTTAATGCAGGAAAATAAAAAGCTCGGCTGTATAGATCTGATAGCCATATCCAGCGGTCAGGTCATAGGAGCCGGAGTAGTCACATTGATCGGAACAGCCATCACGTGTACGGGCATCTCGGCGTGGATGGCATACGGAGCGGCGGTCATCGTCGGATTTCTCAGTATATTGCCGTTTATACTGATCAGCAGCGCCACTGTGCTCAAGGGCGGTGAATATACCATAGTGGCGAGCATGCTGAACGAAAAAGCGGCAGGCTTTTATGCGACAGCTTATCTGGCACAGTGTATAGCGATGTCGGTGATGGGCGTGTCGCTGGGCAATTATGTCAATTCGGTATTTCCGAATATCAACGGGACACTGGTAGGCGTGCTGGCGATCACACTGTTTTTTGCAGTCAATATGTGCGGAGCCAATGTGATGGCAAATATACAAAAGCCGCTGACCGCTATACTGCTGGTATCACTGCTGGCATTTGGCATATGCGGCATGACCAAGGTCGATCAGGCGGTATTTGATATGGGATCGGAGAACTTCTTTTCGGACGGGTACAGCGGATTTGCGAGTGCGATCTCGGTATATGCTTTCTCGACATACGGTCAGTACATGGTCATGAATTTCGGCAAGGATGCGAAGAATCCTACAAAAGATGTGCCGATAGCGATCATGGTGACTACGGGCATCATATTCTGCCTGTATGTACTGGTCGCCATAGCCGCCTGCGGTGTGCTGCCCGTAGATGAGGTAGCAGGCAAGCCGCTGACGCTGGTGGCAAAGGCTATATTCGGTTCGTTCTATCCGCTGTTCATCATCGGAGGACCGGTTATGGCTTTGCTGACCACCATGAATGCTCAGTACGGCGCACGCTCGGCGCCACTTCTGAAGGCTACCATGGACGGATGGTTTCCGAAGGGGATCGGAAGACAGAATGCCAAGGGAGTTCCGTATATCATCATGGGTATCATCTACATCATCAGCATCGTACCTCTGGTGGCGGGACTGAGCGTGAAGACACTGTCCAACAATCTTGCATTCATCGGATATCTGGTACGTGCGGTCGCTGCGATAGCTATCGTGAGGATGCCGAAGCTGATGCCGGATGAGTGGAAAAGCTCCATGCTTCATATGCCGGATGGCGTATTCTATGTAGTGATGGGCATAGCTTTTCTCGCCAATATGTACATGGTATACAACGGCGCGAGAGGGCTCTCACCCGTGGTTCTCGGAATAAATATCGCGTATGTGGTCATCTGTATCATCTATACATTCGCCCGCATTCGCTGCGGCAAGGTACATGTAGATAAAACTCTCGGACTGGAGGAGGCAAAATGAAGATAACAAGCGTAGATGCGATGATACTGCCCACAGGCAACGGACAGGCTACTTCCCGCGGGAGCTGGTGTCCTATCGTTCTTAGGATAAATACCGACGAGGGCATATACGGATGGGGCGAGGCAGGACTTGCTTTCGGCAAGGGCTGGAGAGCGGCGCTCGGCATCATACAGGACTTTTCGGAGCAGATACTGGAGATGGATCCGCTGAATATAGAGCAGATATGGGAGACGCTGTTCCGCAAAACCTTCTGGGGACTCGGCGGAGGCACAGTGATATCCGCCGCTATGAGTGCGATAGATATCGCGCTGTATGATATCAAGGGCAAGGCGCTCAAAGTACCTGCCTATCAGCTGCTGGGGGGCAAATGCAATGATAATCTGCGTGCTTATGCCAGTCAGCTCCAGTTCAACTGGGGGACTAATGTATCAAAGCAGCGTCTCGATGAGCCGGAAGAGTACGCCGATGTGACGCGTCGTGTGATGGAAGAGGGATACGACTGTGTGAAGGTGGATCCCGTGATAGTACCGGACAATTCCGGCAAGTCATGGAATATCCGCGGCCCGCTTGAGAAGCATGTGCTGCAGGCTGCCTATGACCGCATCGCGGCAGTTCGCGCGGCGGGAGGTGAGGATCTTGATATCATCATCGAGCTTCATTCCAATACCGACACCGTATCGGCTATCCAGCTCGCGGAGCTGCTCAAGCCGCTGCGTATATTCTACTATGAGGAGCCTGCTCATCCGCTGAATGTCGAGAATTTCACTGAGATCAAGAAGGCGACGACCATCCCGCTTGCATCTGGAGAGCGTATATATACGCGCCACGGGTACCGTCCGTACTTTGAAAAAAGGCTCCTTGATGTCGTACAGCCGGATCTGTGCCTGTGCGGCGGTCTGTCAGAGGCAAAGAAGATCTGCGATATGGCATGGATCTATGATTCGAGTGTGCAGATCCATGTCTGCGGCAGTCCTATCTCCAAGGCGGCGGCGCTGCAGATAGAGGCGGCGATCCCGAATTTCCTGATCCATGAGCACAATGCGCGTGCGCTCTATCCCTCAAACAGGGAGAGCTGCATATATGACTATCAGCCGGTCAATGGACGATACAAGGTGCCGGATCTTCCGGGCATAGGACAGGAACCTACTGCCGACTGCCTCAAGAGAGCAGAGATATTTACGGTTGCCAAACGCGATACATATTTCAAATATTGAACTGGAAGTGACGGATATGCTTCAAAATGCTCTTTTTCTCATGGTTTTGTTCCTGACCAGCATCATAAAAACGATCACGGGCTTTGCAGGAACCACGCTGGCGATGCCGTTTGCCGTCAAGCTGATCGACGCAACGACAGCCAAGGTGGTGCTGGGTATATTTGCATGGATCAACGGACTGGTAGTGGCGGTACGTGAACGGGCTGATATCAGATGGGGAGTCCTCGGAAAGATTGTGTCGGCGATGCTGGCGGGACTGATAGTCGGTATCAAAATCTATGAGGCGATACCGATGGATATATTGCTGAAGTTCTACGGGGTCTTCATCATATGCATAGCTTTGAAGAATCTGCTCTTTAAGGGGCATCCCAAGCTCGGCAGGGCTGCATCGGTCATAGTCCTGCTGGGCGCGGGTCTGATGCACGGAATGTTCCTGTCGGGCGGATCGCTGCTGGTGATATATGCCACATCGGCTCTGCCCGAAAAGAAGCACTTTCGCGCCACCATGTCCGCTGTATGGGTCGTGCTGAACGCCTACATCATCGCGCAGGCATGCATCAGTCATTCCATCAGCCCGGACGTCACGGGCCTGCTGGCGGCAGGCGTGGTGCCGTTCATACTTGCGATAATCGTCGGTGAGCAGCTCTCACGAAGGTTCAGTCAGGAGACATTCATGAAGATAACATTTATCGTGCTGCTCATATCAGGAGTGTTTGTGATGTTCTGAGGAGCCCTGAGGAGTCGCTGAGGAGTCCTTATCTGAAATCACTTGACCATTCCTGCAAAGCGTGATATAAATCTCTGCGTTCGCTCGGAGGGCGAGTTGTTCTAAAGAAACGACAGCCGGACAAGAGACAGACTG
>CAVJQN010000191.1:0-4183 GCA_963651635.1 Agathobacter sp. | reverse complement strand
GCGCTTGTCGAGGCACTCAGTGCCGAAGAGAGGTGCTAGCACTGCCCACGACTACGTGGAAACAGCGAACCGCGCCTACTTACTCATGTTTTGAAGAGCCAAAAGGTCAGACCTCCTCATACAAGCGAGCTTGCATCGGAGGTCATAACCTTTCGACCTTGGTATCATTAAATAAAAAGGGAGGGCACCTGCCGATTTCGGCAGGTGCCCTCCTCACAGTATGCATCTCAACGATTCAGCAGGATACCCAGCAAATGCCGAATGGTCTGCATATTCAGCACGAGCGAGAGCAGCGCGTATGAGCAGATGCCGCAGAGTATCTGGAGGCACATGAGCGGGAGCGGTGACAGCGCCAGTCTCCCGACCAGCGTCGCGGCGACTGCCATGCCGAGAGAGCAGAGCGCCGACGGCAGCATATCACGCAGCTGTGCGCATATGCCGTAGCCGAGGAGCTCCCTGTTGTAGCGGATGTTCAGCCATGCGCATACACATTCATTTATGACCTTGCATATCAGGATGGCGAGTATTCCCCTTCTAAGCCCTATCACGAGGAAGCATATACCGGAGACCTTCTTCATCAGCTCCAGCCGCAGGAACAGATCACTGCGCCCCTGAGCATTGAGCGCGGCGAGATTGGCTGTATGCACGGGATAGAGCGCGTAGCATACAGACAGCAGACGCAGATACGGCACGCAAAAGAGCCATTTGTCCGTGAGCAGCACTATGACCAGCGACCGCGCGATGACGATGAGACCTGCCATCATGGGGAAAAGGAAAAAGGCGGAATATCTTATGGTATCTGCCAGCATTTCCCTCAATTTCTCTTTTTCGTCCTGTATATGAGAGTAGGCGGGCAGCATCACCGACTGTACGGCGGAGGCGAGATTGGTCGCGATTAGCTTGGGGAACTGCTCGCCTCGGTTATATCCGCCCAGCTCCGATGCCGAGAAGCGCTTGCCGATGACCAGACCGTATACACTGCCCCAGATGGTATCTATCAGACCGGAGACCAGTATCTTCCAGCCGAAAGAGAAAAGCGCCCTGACGCGGGCGAGATCGCATATGAGACGCGGACGCCAATCTATCATCACGAGCAATGCGGCGGTCAGCGTGCAGTAATATATGATCTGCTGCATGCTCATAGCCCATACTCCCGCGCCGCGCAGAGCCAGCATTATCGCGAGGCTGCCGGATATCACTACCGCGATGACTGATGCCGTGAGGAGTTTGCGAAATTGCATATTGCGGGAAATGCAGGCGCTTTGGATGCTGACCAGTGCGCCGGGAAAGAGTATGACCCCGGTCACACGCAGCAGGGGTGTCAGAACGGGCGTTTCATAGTAGCCTGCTATGGCGGGAGATGCCGCGTACAGAACTATATACAGCAGCGCGGCAAGAAGCATGGATATGCAAAAGACGGAGGAATAATCATCGTCAGTTACATCCTTTTTCTGTATCAGAGCCATGGAAAAGCCGGATTGCACGAATACATTGGCTATGGTGATGAAGATTGTGATGAGGCTGATCGTGCCGTATTCCTCAGGTGAGAGTATACGGGCGAGCACGACGGATACCACAAAAAGAATGCCCTGCGTACAGGCAAGCTCGAGGATCTTGTATATAAGGCTGCTGCTGATGGCGGCAGGGGGTGTTTTGAGGGTGCTTTTGTCGTTCATAGCTTTTATGTAAAAATTATCTCGTCATTATGAAACGGACGGTCAAAACATGCGTGAGTGCTGCTAAGACGTTTTGCCGGAATCGTTGTCTGCAGACCCGTAAAAGCCTCGCCTCAGCATATCATACAGCCGGGGAGTGTCCTTCTCCAGCCGCATCAATACGCGTGTTTTCAGCGGCAGCTCCATGAGATATTTCTTCATCGCGGGATCATAGACGGCATCCCAGTCGCGCAGATTGAGCTTCGTCCCGTATAGTATACGCTGATAGGCACTGAGCGCCTCTTCATGATAGCGGCCGCAGGTATAGCTGTCAAATCTCTCATACATCTCCTTCATCTGCCGGGCGTAGCGCGCCTGTCTGTCGGCAGCGTCCGGGCTTGCGAGAAGCTCATGGGTCCAGGAGCCGCGCCGCGCGTAGCGGTATGTGCACATCGGACGGTCAAAATAGTAAGCGTAGCCCTCGGATGCCATGGTCAGCTGTATGGGTATGTCCCCGATGGGCGCCTTCATGTAGAACTCCGGCAGCTTCATCATGACATCTGTGCGAAAGACCAGACTTGCGGTAGGATATCCGGACTTCTTATCTACAATCTCCTGCGGGATGACCATGCGCTCGGAGCGGTACGGACGCATCAGACCGGACGGGGACGTGCTGTCTCCAGTCAGCATATGCGCACTGTGCAATGTGAGCGTGCAGTCATCGTGTTCCTGCATATATGCGGTCTGCATGGCGAGCTTATCCGCATCATTCCAGAAGTCGTCCCCCTCGCACATGGCTATATAACGTCCTCTTGCCCGCGGGAAGTTAAATATGGCGGAGGTATTGGTGAATCCCTTGGCGGCATACAGAGAATGTTGATTTTCCTTCTCGTAAAGCGCCTTGATGATATCGGGATGGCGATGCTCATAGTCGCGTATGATCTCGTCGGTGCCGTCTGTGGAGGCATCATCGTGGATGAGTATCTCGAAGTCCACTCCACGCTGCATGAGCATGCCGTCGAGAGCCTGTGCTATATACGGCGCGTGATTGTACGCAAGACAGCAGATGGATACAAGCGGTTTCATAGGTATAGAAGTTCTCCGATCGTACGATATAGTCTGTTGAAGGTGAAGCCGTATCTGAGTATAACAGCTATCCTACATATATGCGGCAGATCTCTCAGTGATACAAATGCCCGGAGTATCTTCCGCTGCCCGTCGGTCAGTCGCTGCCCGTAGAGCTCTAAGAACTCCTTTGCCTGAGCAAACAGGGCATCGTAGCTGCCGCGGGAGGCAGCATCCATCTCACTTTTGGAGCGTCCTGCGAGCCCCAGCCTTTTTCTGACCTCAAGCATCATCCCGCCTTTTTGTGCACCGAGTACATTGCCCCCATGCTGACGGTAGCTGTACAGCGGTTTATCCAGATAGATGATTTTCCCAAATGCCGATGCTGTCAAGGCTATGAAGTGGTCGTGCATGACCGCGTGCGCGGGAACAGGCACTGAAATCAGCAGCTCGCGCAGCTTACGGTTGAACATGCATGCCGCTCCGGTCACCTGATTCATGACCAGAAGCTGATTTAGAGCCGTGCGCCAAGGAGATAGCTTCTGAAAGCGTACGAAGGAGCCGGAGATGATATCAACATTATCCGGTGAGAGGGCATCCGTGCCCGCGTATGTGGCTGAAGGTGCGGATGAGGTCGTCGCTGCCTCCTCGGTCATAGTTTCATCTGCAGCATCAGGCTCGTGTCCATGTGCGACGCAGGTTTTACCGTCAGATCCGCATTCGATGTCAGAACTGGAATCATGCTTAGATTCATGCCCGTCCTTAGCTTCGGATTTTAGCTTTTCTCTGGCAACTGAGATGACCCGCGCATCGGAAAATGCCAGCACAGGCGGCTCATCTGCATCGAAGGCAGCATTTTCCGAAAAGACACTGAGCAGCGAGGCAACCTTGTCATTGTTCCATATATCGTCCTGATCGGACAGCATATACAGATCCGCATCCGGCACACTGCGGATGGCATCAAGAAAGTTCCTGCACGCGCCGCCGCTCGGCTGCTCGCGCAGATGCAGACAGACACGCCCGGGCTCAGCCTGTCTGTACTCCTCCAATATCTCGCGTGTGCCGTCGGTAGAGCAGTCATCGAAGATATGCAAAGTCAGCGCCGGAGCCTCAGAATCCGGACATCCGGGCAGTTGCTGCGAGAGTATGGAGTCAATCTGGGGGCGCAGATAGCGCGCTCCGTTGTATGTGCATAATATGACGCAGATATTTCTTTTCATGGCATGTATTATAGCATGACAAGCAGATTAAAGAGAGATACCCGGAGTTATGTGTGAGATTTTTAAGTGCATCAGCCTACCTTGCATGGGTGGGTTGGGATACGGATCGAGGGCGGTGAGCCGCCCGAGAGTCCGGGTACAATTAAAAAGGCCCGTCTTTAGGATTTAGCACTTTATTTTTTGAGAGTTAAGGAAACGCTGATTTAATCAACGTTTCTGATGAAATTTACGCACCATTTTTAT
>CAVJQN010000190.1:0-4323 GCA_963651635.1 Agathobacter sp. | reverse complement strand
CTCCATAGGAGTATCTAAAACATATACTCCGGGAGAGTATTTGTCAACAGCCGATTACGGTACTGATTTTTCTTTTACTGTTGACAAGACATATATTTTTTATATAATAACATGAACAAGAAAAATATGTTGGAAGTCTCAATATGCGTCTTTGACCAAGTATTGCTTGGCATTGCACTACATGGTGTATGGGTCGGAGAGCACAAATAAGTCAACAGGGAGGAAGGATATGAAAAAGTTAATTTCGGTAGTGCTGTCGCTGGCTATGGCGATGTCACTCGCGGGATGCGGCGGATCGGGTTCGGGCACGAGCACGACGACGGCTGCAGGTGCGGCGACGGGTGAGACAGCGGCTGCAGGCACGGAGGCAGCGGCGGACGCGAAGTACCGCGAGCACCTCACTATCGCATTTGAGAGCCAGATCACGGAGCTTGATCCGCAGGGCAAGGGCAATGCAAACGAGATCCACGCAAAACTGTTCAATATGACGCATGACAGTCTGTTTTCCTATGATCCCGCCACGGGAGAGATAGGACCCAAGCTGGCTACCGAGTGGGAGTGGCTGGACGATGAGTGCACGAAGCTCCATATCAAGCTCCGTGACGATGTCACATTCCAGAACGGCAACAAGCTGACCGCGGAGGATGTAGAGTTCACGCTCTCACGAGTTGCCTCCGATGCTCAGATCACGGACTACTACGAGAGCTGCGATATCCAGGGCGACTACGAGCTGACGATCAATCTCAAGTCGGGTAATGTAGACTTCACCTATATACTCTCGCGTCCGTTCGATTCCATCGTCAGCAAGGCGGCTGTAGAGGCTGATCCGGACTTCGGCGCGGCTATAGGTACCGGCGCATGGCAGAACGATCTGACACGCTATGTCGCAGGCGACAGGATCGAGCTTGTGAGAAATGACAACTACTGGGGCGAGCTGCCCAAGACCAAGGAGATCACACTGGTATATATCGCCAATGCCTCCTCACGTCTGATCGCGCTGGAGAGCGACGAGGTGCAGCTGGCATATAAGCTGGCATCCACCGAGATAGAATCCGCCAAGGCGAATCCGGATATCGATGTGATACAGTTCCCCACGACGAGACTTTACTACATGGCATTCAACACATCGGCAGGACCGGGCGCTGACCAGAACCTGCGCAAGGCAGTGGCATATGCTCTGAACAAGGAAGAGCTGATAGCGGCTGTCGGAGATACAAACGGCGTAGCGGCCAAGACCTTCTACGGCAGCGCGATGGCCTACTATAAGGATACATTTGACGAGGACATCACCTTCAATCAGGACAAGGCGAAGGAGTATGTGGCAAAGTGCGGCGGCAATACGTCGATAAAGATTATGGCCAATACATCCGATACCATCACTAAAACGCTCAGCGAGGTCATCCAGGAGCAGCTCAGACAGGTCGGCATCACGGTAGAGATAGAGGAGGTCGACAGCGCAGGCATCTCTGCCAATACGAGATATGCTACCGCTACACACGAGGCTATGCTATACAGCATCGGTCTGAATACTTGGGATTCGGATATGGGTCGTCTGTTCAGCGTCGGCATCAACTCCAACAAGGCTATAGTCAATGACGAGCGCCTCACCGAGCTCCTCAAGGAGAGCAATGCCTGCATAGATACCGAGAAGCGTGCGGAGTACTGCCACGAGATACAGGATATCAACAACGAACAGTGCTACTATATACCGCTCTGGTACTGCAGCACGACGATCGCCTTCCGCAAGGGAGCAGGCGGTGTAGAGATTACCCCGACAGGATACTTTGATTTCTCCAACTTCTATATTCAGGAGTGATAACCACACTGACATGGACAGACAAGGCGGCGCGGGTGCCAGGGCATCCGCATCGCCGGATATAGGCAGCATATGTGCCGGGAGTGTATCGCGGATAGCGGTGGCAGTCCCGGCATTGACCGTATGGAGGGTGTATGTATAAATACATTATAAAGCGGATACTGATGCTGATCCCCGTCATCATCGGAGTATCACTGCTGGTATTTGTGATGCTGGATCTGGCTCCCGGCAATATCATAGATATCATCAGCGGTGAGATGACGGCGGAGGAGGTCGCGCAGCTCACGCATGAGCTGGGATACGACAGATCGGTACTATACAGATATTTTCTGTATATCAAGGGGCTCCTGCGCGGAGACCTCGGAACATCGTATATCTACAAGATAGATGTCTGGTCGCTGTATATGCAGCGCCTTCCGGCGACACTGGAGCTGGCGGGCACCTCGGTGCTCATCTCTGTACTCATATCCATCCCGCTGGGCATCAAGGCTGCGACCCATCACGGCGGCCTCACGGACAATGTGAGCATGGCGCTTGCACTGCTGGGCACGTCGATGCCGAACTTCTGGCTCGGCATGATGCTGGTGGTGCTGTTCTCCAACAGGCTGGGATGGCTTCCGTCCTACGGCGCGTCGGCGGGCATCAAGAGCCTGATACTTCCGGCATCGACGATAGCGACCGGACTCATAGGCACGCTGACCAGAACGACGCGCTCCAGCATGCTGGACGTGCTGCGGGCTGACTATCTGCGCACGGCGCGCTCCAAGGGTGTGGCGGAAAAGCTCGTCGTGGACAAGCACGCACTCAAGAATGCATTGATCCCCATCATCACGGTCATAGGCACTCAGCTGGGCAATGTAGTCGGAGGCGCGGTCATCACCGAAAATGTCTTCGCATGGCCGGGGGTAGGTCGTCTGATCATCGACGCCATCAACCAGCGTGATACCAATACGGTGACCGGATGCATCGTCATGACTACGATATTGATCTGCATCATACAGGTGGGAGTGGATATCATATATTCATTCGTTGATCCGCGTCTGCGCGCGCAGTACAGCACCGGCAGAAAGAAGGCGGCTACTAAGACTGGAGGTGCGCAGGCATGAGCAAGACATCGGTTGCGGAAAAGTACAGAAAGCACGGCAAGATAGGCGAGATATGGCATCGCTTCAGTCAGAACAAGGGCGCCATGATAGGCTTTGTCGTCCTTATCATCATGTTTGCCATAGCATTGACCATCGATTTCTGGCTCGATCAGGAAAAGATCATCGGTCAGAATATCATGGGCAAGCTCCAGAGCCCGAACGCCGAGCACTGGTTCGGCACGGATGAGATGGGCAGAGACCTGTTCTGGAGAGTGCTGTACGGATCGAGATATTCTCTGTCGATAGGCTTTGTGGCAGTCGCGGTCTCACTGGCGCTGGGCGTGCCTTTAGGCGCTGCGGCAGGCTACTACGGCGGCAGGACGGAGACCATCATCATGCGCGTCACGGATATATTTTCGGCTATACCGTCGATACTCATGGGCGTCGTCATAGTCTCGATACTCGGCGGCAATACCATCAATCTGATGCTCGCGGTCGGCATTTCCTCCGTACCGCAGTTCGTCAGGATCACGAGAGCGGCAGTGCTGACCGTGAAAAACGAGGAATACGTAGAGGCGGCGAGGGCGCTGGGCAAGACGGATATATATATCATATTCAGACAGATACTGCCGAACTGCCTCTCACCCATCATCGTGCAGACAACTCTGCGTGTGGCGAGCGCCATCCTGTCGGCATCCAGTCTGAGCTTTCTGGGTCTGGGCATCAAGCCGCCGTCACCGGAGTGGGGCGCGCTGCTGACCGCGGGCAAGACATATATCCGAGGGTACAGCTATCTGTGCCTGTTCCCGGGTCTTGCCATCATGATCACGGTGCTGGCATTTAACATGGTGGGCGACGGTCTGCGCGATGCGATGGATCCGAAGCTGAGAAACTAAGGGAGGAGATGCATCTATGGGAATAATAATGCCTGAGAAAACCTGTGATGACTCTGTGGCTCTGGACATAAAGAATCTGACGGTGCAGTACGTACTGGAGGACGAGGTGGTAGAGGCGGTCAACGACATCTCCATCCGGCTTGAAAAGAAGAAGATACTGGGACTGGTAGGCGAGACCGGCGCGGGCAAGACGAGCACGGCGCTGGCGATACTCAACCTGATCCCCAAGCCGCCCGGCGTCATCAAGAGCGGCAGCATCAATGTATGCGGCTACGATATGTTAAACCTCTCTCAGAAGGATCTGGAGAAGGTGCGCGGAAGTGCGGTATCCATGATATTTCAGGATCCGATGACGAGCCTGAATCCGGTATTTACCGTGGGAGATCAGATAGCGGAGAGTATCCTGATCCACGAGGAATGTACCAAGGCACAGGCTCACGAGAAGGCGGAGAGTATGCTGGAGATGGTCGGTATCCCCAGAGAGCGCGCAGGCGAGTATCCGCACCAGTTCTCCGGAGGCATGAAG
>CAVJQN010000189.1:866-4532 GCA_963651635.1 Agathobacter sp. | reverse complement strand
CCTCAGTATATACCATAAAGGATGCATCGCCGTTGCGGTCGGTTGTAGCGATAGCAACCAGGTCTCCTTTTTCATAGACCACTCCCGTTGATACATCCGGGTGTGTTATGTCCGCTGCCGCAAAAAGTCCATAGACCGCGCCCTCTAGGGTACCGTCCCCGTTTTCCATTGCATATGTATCAAATGTATCCGATGCGTCGTTACTTAGATCAAAGTCTCTCTTATTAAAGTGGATCTCGCCCTCGGTGCGATGGTCATATACGATAAATGTCCAGTCGATGATGGTGCCATCCGGCGCTGAGATCTTTGAGGCATCGGAGGTCTTTAATTCGATGCCGCTTGTCCTTAGATAATTTCCCGCTGCCGTGCTGCTATCACCGTCATCGCTATCTTCCTCATCATCAAGGTCTATGGCAAGTGCCGCACCTGCGCCGTGAAGTGCTCCCATTATATAGTTATATCCGTTTTTTAGAGCCTCGATCAAAAAGCCCGTGGCTGTTATCTCGGTTTGCGGCGCGTCTGAGGGCGTTGCAAGCGAGGCGGTTATATCGCCGTCTTCTAATACGTCTCCGTCTACAAGGATGCCGTCTTCATCAAGCGCAATGCCGTCGATGGCAGCGGCGGTTTCTGTGGTATCTATGGTATCCGCGGTATCCGTATTTTCCGTTTTTGTTTCGGTATTGCTTTCGGTATTGCTGGCAGTATTACCGTCGGCATCACTGTCCGCATTATCTATTGAAGAAACACCGGCCGCGCTATTATCTGCGCTGCTGTCTGAGGCGCTATTTATGTTACTGTCCGTGTCGCTTGTTACATCCGTTGTAACTTCTTTACCCGTATCCTCTTCATTGCTACTTATTGCAGCAATATCATTTACGGACAACTCATTTGCAAGGGACAGCACATTGAGGCTTACTGCTTCCGGCTCATCTGCAAAGATTTCATTGC
This sequence comes from Agathobacter sp., assembly GCA_963651635.1. Taxonomy (GTDB): domain Bacteria; phylum Bacillota; class Clostridia; order Lachnospirales; family Lachnospiraceae; genus Darwinimomas. The sequence goes on along the minus strand of CAVJQN010000189.1, from coordinate 3,584 downwards.
TCTCTGTTTTTACGGATAACTTCTCTGCCGTGCTCTGCGCAGCTTCCCCGGCAGAAACTTCTATCGCATTTATATCTGCTGCGCGCGCGGCATCTTCACCGTCTCCCGCTGCCTCATTGCCATCAGATACGCTCGCCTGTCCCGCTGCGATCTCATCTGTTGCAGCGGCTGTAGTTTCGGGTGCTGCTGTCTCATCTGCTTTAGTCTGATCTGTCGCTGTTCCGGCTGTCGTTGTTCCGGCTGAAGTCTGTTCGCTGCCCGTCTCGGCTCCCTGTCCGGATACCGTGGTCTGGTTTGTTGTGGCGGTTGTTTCGGATGCTGCTGTCTTATCTGTTGCAACGGATGTGCTCTCTGTTGTTCCCGTGGTCGTCTGTGCGATCGTCTCTGCCACAGTCTCAGATGCCGCCGCAGTCGTCTCTGCCGCAGTCGTCTCTGCCGCCGTTGTCTCTGCTACTATCTCTCCCTCCACCGACACGCTTCCGTCCGTTCCGATGGCAAATGTCACCATCTCATCTGTGGATGCGGGAGCGATGACGCTTGAATGCGCACTGTCATCTGTGAGAAATAGCGCAGCGGTATCTATGTCATCCTCGCTATCCTCTCCATCTGCTCCCGATGCGCCTCCCGTTGTATGCTCGATATTGGTCGCCTGCCCAGTTGCCTTATACTCACTTGATGTGACCGTCCTCCACTCTACGGGGATATCGTCTGTATGCGTGCCGTGTATGATATAGCCGGGCGCGGCCTTTATCTCCCGCGCGCTATAATCATATGTCAGGGAGATGAAGTCCTTATAGAACTGGTCTCTATCCTCTTCCATCGCGGTCTTTGCTATGTTCTCATCTACCGCGTGGAAAAAGCCGCCCTCTCCTGCTAATTGCTCGCACTTTTTTACTTCCTCAAACCATGCTCTCCACGCCGCCTGATGCAGTGCAAGATTTTCTGCCTCTACCTGCTCTGCCGCGCCGTCTCCAGCGTCAGAATCCGGCACCTCCTGATACTTGATGGTGGGCGCGGGGTGCCCTGCGCAATAGCCCTTGGTATAGGTATAGCTTCTTAGATCGCTATGCGCGGGCGTACTCGTTATCTGCTCTCTTGAATCCGTCGCATAGAGCTTTCCGTCCTCGCCGGTTATATTTACCTGCGCGCCGCACCTTACTGCATCGCTCTCATCCCAGCGGGCAAACTGGGAGCCGCTGTCATTTGCCCAGTTATACTTGTTGGCATCTGTTACCAGTACGCCTCTATCTCCTATATAGTTATCCGCAACATCGTCCTGCTCGGCATCCGTACCAGTATTTAGCGAGCCGCCGGATGAGGCAGTGCTTCCCGCAGCGGGGGATGTCATGTCAAGGGATGTGGCATCGAGCTGACTATCATCAAAGAGCTCTAATATATCCCACTTTGATCCTGCTATGGGCATACCTGTCTCGGAATCATACTTATAGAGGTTTATGTTATAGGTAGCGTTCCATTTTTCTTCATGCTTATATCTGTCTACCTTGACGGTAAATTCACCCGTTGTAGGGTCTTTATGCTCTCCGCCGCCGTCTTCTTCCTCGCCGTACTTGACGTAGATCTGGCTGTCGCCCTCGGTGATGGAGGCAAACTGCGTCTGGGTGCGACCAAATGCTCCTTTCTTTCCGCCCTGGTTTACTGACATGTTCCAGGTATCAAAGGTATAGAGCTTTGCCTTGGTCATATCCGTAGGAACTGCTACGCCAAGATCTCCCGCTCCGCTAAAGCTTCCTATGCATCCGTTTTCGTCAACCTCGGCGGTTGATGATATGAAGTCCCATACGATGACATTGGCAGCGGGCTTTACGCTCTTTAGCTGCCAGTCGCCGTAGGGGGTGAAGTTCATGTTGGCAAGCTGCTGGGAGGTGGTGCTGGTGATCTCCAGCGTCATGGTGGCATGGTACATACCGTCAAGAGCCACGCCGTCATTTATCGCGGTTCCGGCGTAGGTGATGTTCTTGTCATAGTCGTTTTTGAGCTGTCCGGTCAGCATCGCCGTCGTCCAGATGTTATAAAAGGCCTCTTCGACCCTGTTGGTTATGCCAAGCCCGGACTTAACCGCTTCGCCGTTTGCGTCGGCGGCAGCATTCATCCACGCGTGTATCTGCGGGTCACTATCGGCAAATGCCGTCGTCATGCCATGATAGTAGTAGCCTCCGGCATAGGTCTTGAAGTAGTTAAAGTCATGCGCCCACTCTCCGGTAAAGCCCTCTGTGGGGACGCTGGCGTTAGGGGTGTTGGTACACTCCCACGCGATGGACTGACCCACTATCGCCTCTCCTATCATCGGATCCTGAGTGACTGATGTGGCATTGGCGCATATCTTATCACCGTTATTGGCATAGGCTGTTGCGATGGCGAGCATGAGGAAGTTAAAGCTAGGATTTAGCTGGCCGTTCTGAGTCGCGGCGGGGAAGGGATTATTCTCCAGCTTATATATGCCTGAGCAAAATGCCCTCGATCCCGGTATGATGCTCGCCGCCGTCTCATGGTTTGCCGTACAGTACAGGTGCGCGAACTCAAATGCCTTGTACTCGGAATTATCATATCCCGATACAGGCTCCAGATACATCATGCCGCCAAGAGGCCATCCCATCAGGCTCTGAGGCGGATTGCCGATGCGCCAGCCGGTATAGAAGTTCTGGTTAAATGCAAGACCGGTGGCAACGCTTTGTATAGTAGGGTCGCCCTTATGAACTT
>CAVJQN010000189.1:0-856 GCA_963651635.1 Agathobacter sp. | reverse complement strand
TATGAACTTCATCATTCAGAAACCGGATATTCGCATCTGCTGCCTTTGCATCTGTCCATGTCTCCAGTATATCCGGATCCTTTTGTGCATTGCTGATATCCATGGCGTAGGCAGTATCCGGCACGATGGTCGTCATGCCCATGCTCAGTGCCAGTATCAGTGCATATATCCTCTTTCGCATCTTTTTCATATCTATCCCTCATGTATCCATACGGCTATCTGCCGCATCCATTTGATATGCGAGATGGCTTATCCTGGATACAGTAAGCCTCTCAGTACTTATATAGGAAAAGATAGATGCAAATGATGGAATAAATCTGCGGATATGAGGCAATCTATGCAAATCTATGCGAATATCCTATTTAGAGATCTTTTTTACAAAAGAAAACGGACTGCACATGGCAGTCCGCATATATGCTGGTGTGAGGCTGATGTTGAGTTGATGTTGAATCGATGTAGGACCGATGTAGGACCGGTGTCGGGTCGGTGTTTTGTCGGTGTTGGGCTGGTATTAAGCCTATGTTAAGTCAACATTGAGCTGATATTTAGCTGATGCCCATCTCACCAACTTAAAAGCCGCAGATATCCTTGTTGCAGCTAAGTACCGATCCATCAGCTAGGACAATCTCCAGCTGTATTCCGTCGTAGTAGTACATAAACAAAAAGGATATCCGTTATGCAGTTCCAACCACTTATTTCGGATATCCTCTTATCGTCCTAGAAACCGCAGGCGCTCTCGTTGCACCCGAGCACTGATCCATCGGCAAGGACGATACTCAGTTGTCCTCCGTCATAGTAGTAGTGCAGATCATCCTTTGAAAATGCACCGCTTGCAAGGAGCCTGTCGCCTATGGTG
>CAVJQN010000188.1:0-4578 GCA_963651635.1 Agathobacter sp. | reverse complement strand
GCCTACGCGTGTCGCCGTGCCCTCGATCTGAGCGTCACTGACGCCGTCCTGTGCCGGTGCATTGCCCTGTGCACCCGGATTTTCTGGAGCGACCTGCTCTCCGGCACCGTTTGGATCGGGCTGTATTTCATTCAAATCTCCTGTGCCGTCGCCGTGCTCGCTTTGTGATTCGCTTACATACGATGATGAACTGCCTGAGGATCTTCTGGACTCGTCAAGCGATTGCTCACCCGTGCCGCCTGGCCGGTGCTCTTCGTTTATGTTTTCATTATTTCTTTCATTTGCCGGAGCCTGCCGCAGATCTCGATTAGCCGGAGCCTGCAACGGATTATCCGCAAAAAACTGTACGGTAAATTCCCTTCTGTATGCCCAGATTTCATCCTTATGGGCGCGTATGTAGTCGTTGGCGCGCAGCTGACCGAGTGACATACGACCGGCGGACACGGCGCCGCCGTACCCGCGAGTGGCTTTCTTTTTGTATTCCGCGTAATATCCCGCTATGCTGCTGACCTTACTTCTCGCCTGCTTGAGCTGAGGTGTGTTTCGAAGTCTCGGCATGATCGTCCTCTTTTCCCATCAGTCAGGGAGCTTTCCTTTGTCCCCGACACCGGCATATATCGTCCTGCGTCAATGCTCAGTGATCCAGCAGATCCGAAAGCACCGTCTCATCATCGATGCCCTCGGCATATCTCACCAGCTCCCCGGCGAAGTCCTCCGCCGACTGCAAAGCATGCACGGCGAGAGACTCGGTCATCGTCTTCATCTGCTCGATATCAAGTCCCATGAGCGGCGTCTGCATGCGGAACATCAGCAGCCGCTTGTCCAGACTCAGGACAAATGCTCCCATCTGCGATACACTGTTGATCCTGCATATATACTCCGCCAGCGTGGGTATACGTATCGGCACTATGGAGTCCGTCAGTGTAAATACCGACATAAAATAGTCCGTGCCCTCCGCGCCGTTCGGGCTCGGAAAGAACAGAAACTCGCCCGGCACGTCGTCTATCCCTGAACCCAGCTCGCCCAGATTCACCGTCAGGATCTTCAGACCCATACCGGCGACAGACTCACTGCGCATATCGCACTCCATCCCCGCCTTTTCAAATTCCTCCTGCAGATGGAGCAGGCATGCTTCCTTCATCTCGTCGTTCATACAGTCTCCTGTCACACTTGTGTGAGGATATTCTTCACAATACGATATCCGCGTCTGCATCACGGCAGGCACGGATGTTGCCTTAATTTTCTGATTTATCTTACCAAATTTCGCAATGAAAAGGAACAAAAACGACCCGGCTGATGTGATGCGATTTGACTTTATGTTTATCTGTTTTCCGGAATGACGCTTGACTATGCAGCAGCTCCGGTGCTTATAATGTACCGACATCAAACAAGAAGAAGGTACCAAGATGGAGAAAAAACTGACCACCGGCAGTGTATTTCGCAATGTCCTGATGTTCTCACTGCCGTATCTGCTCTCATATTTCCTGCAGACGCTCTACGGAATGGCCGATCTGTTCATCATCGGACAGTTCGAGGGAGTAGCCGCAACCACGGCGGTCTCCATAGGCTCTCAGGTCATGCACATGCTCACCGTCATGCTGGTCGGTCTCGCCATGGGCACCACCGTCAACATCGCGCAGGCAGTCGGCGCCGGAGACAAGCGCCGCACGGCACAGGTCACCGGCAACACAGTGACACTGTTTATGGGACTTTCCGCCGCTCTTACGGTCGTGCTGCTGATATCCGTCAAATCAATAGTTTCAGTCATGTCCACACCGCAGGAGGCAGTAGCCGGAACCATCAGCTATCTCACGGTCTGCTTCATCGGCATACCGTTTATTACGGCTTACAATATCATCAGCTCGATCTTCCGCGGCATGGGCGACAGCAGGAGTCCGATGTATTTCATCGCGATAGCCTGCGTCACCAATATAGTGCTTGACTATATATTCATGGGAGCCCTGCATCTGGGTCCTACCGGCGCGGCGCTGGGCACGACACTCTCTCAGGCCGTCAGCGTCATCATCTCGCTCACTGTCATACTCAGACACAGAAGTATAGAACTGAGCAAGTCTGATTTTTCACCGTCGCGCCGCGCGATGAGCAGCATACTCCGGATAGGATTCCCTATAGCCACGCAGGACGGGCTTATACAGATCGCATTTATCACCATCACGGTCATCGCCAATCAGCGCGGGCTGAGTGATGCCGCCGCCGTCGGCATAGTGGAAAAGATCATCAGCTTTCTCTTCCTCGTGCCCTCCTCTATGCTCTCGACAGTCTCTGCTCTCGGTGCGCAGAATATAGGCGCAGGAAAGCCCGACAGAGCAGAAAAGACGCTTCTGTACGCTATCCTGCTCGCGTCGGGCTTCGGTCTGTGTGCTGCGATACTGATGCAGTTCGCCGCTGAGTCCGCCGTGTCGCTGTTTACCGATGCTTCTGCAGCGGGCGGAGCAGTCGTCATCACTCTCGGCGGTCAGTACCTGCGCGGATATATCTGGGACTGCCTCTTCGCCGGGATACATTTCAGCTTCAGCGGCTATTTCTGCGCCTGCGGCAGATCGGGGCTATCCTTCCTGCATAATATCATCGCCATCGTGCTCGTGCGCATACCCGGAGTATATATGACCTCCAGGCTGTTCCCGGATACGCTCTATCCCATGGGACTGGCGACATCGGCAGGGTCACTTCTGTCGGTGACTATATGCGTGATTGCATTTCGCATGCTTCACCGCAAGACTGCAGCAGCTCAGTCAATCAATAGTTCTCGCAGTTGATCTCGAAATATGACTGCGGGTGTGCGCATACGGGGCAGATATCGGGTGCGTTCTTGCCGACCACGATATGTCCGCAGTTGCGGCACTCCCATACCTTGACCTCGCTCTTGGCGAAGACCTCCTGCGCCTCCACATTGTGCAGGAGCGCACGGTATCTCTCCTCGTGATGCTTCTCGACGGCAGCTACCCCGCGGAACTTCTCTGCCAGCTCGTGGAAGCCTTCCTTCTCCGCGGTCTCCGCAAATCCGGCATACATATCGGTCCACTCGTAGTTCTCGCCGTCTGCCGCTGCGGCGAGGTTCTCAGCCGTCGTGCCTATGCCCTCCAGCTCCTTGAACCACATCTTGGCATGTTCCTTCTCGTTGTTCGCCGTCTTCTCAAAAAGTGCCGCTATCTGCTCAAAGCCGTCCTTCTTCGCCCGTGATGCGAAATAGCTGTATTTGTTCCTCGCCTCCGACTCCCCGGCAAATGCAGCCTGAAGATTTTTCTCTGTCTGTGTTCCTGTATACTTGCTCATGATGTACCCTCCCTGTTTATATGCGTGATGCCGCATCCCGTGGCTCGCCGCATTTTTTTGTTTCAGCTATAAGATAAACTCTCGCGGCATTTTATGCAAGATTGACCGCTCGTGCCGATGCTCTTCCGCCCTCCTGCACACAGGCTTTCCGGAAGGCAGATGCTGACGCTGCTGCAGCGGCTCTGTCAGCACGTTGTATACCTACTGTGCGCTGGTCGCCGACGCATCACTGTCATAGTCGAACCTGCCGTCATTTTTTTCCTCCAGCGCCTTGATGATATGGTATGTATATTCATTGTACGGTGTGGGGATCCCCAGCTGTGCGCCCATCCGGATCAGTGCGCCGGAGAACATATCTATCTCGGTATGTCGTCCCGCATCCAGATCCTGAAGCGTGGAATATCTCGCGGTCGGAGTGACAACGCTCCCTTGATCGTCCACTTTGCTCATATCTATGCCCTTTGCCGCTGCGATGGCCTCCAGCTCCTGCCTGAGTCCGTGTCTGATATTCCGCATGTGCTCGCTGTCCCGATAGCACCCGACGCCTGCCCCCAGAACCGCCTGCGGCAGATTATTGCACACATTCAGGCGAAACTTGCTCCACATCTCCTCCATGATATGCTCCGAGATACGATAGCGCAGTCGGCTGCGCGCAAACAGCCTGTCTATCGCTTTTATGCGTTCGCTGTCATACGGCGCAGCAGCCTCTCCAAGTATGATTCCCTTCATGGCGTCCGGATCGAAGCAGTATCCGCCGTCCTCCCCGTGAGAGGCTATCTTGATCAATGAATAGATCAGATGCTGCCCGCCTACCGCACCTGCGATGATCTCCTCACTGTCCAGCCCGTTCATCAGGCTCATGACCGTCGTATTCTCGCCGACGACAGTCTTGATTGTGTCCAGCGCTCCCGACAGCGCGCCGTACTTCAGGGCGACTATCAGCAGATCCGCACCGTGTGCCTCCTGCGGTGTCCAGACCTCGGGATGGTATATCTCGCCGTTGATAGTGCAGCCCTTCTTCACACGCTCTGCGCGCTCTCCCTCGGCGACGACACCCAGACGTACATCCTCACAGCCTGCCAGTCCCCATATGATATAGGAACCTACCGCTCCCGCGCCCAGCAGCGCAACTTTCCTGATCTCCATATCTGTTCACACCTTTCTGTTTTTCCTGTCTTTATGTCCTGTTCAATGACGTTCCGCTCTCGCTGCGCTCGCCGGAACAACTGTGCCTCTAAACTCGGTCTACGCATTGCTCGACCTCGTTAAGAGGGCACATGTTTC
>CAVJQN010000187.1:0-4684 GCA_963651635.1 Agathobacter sp. | reverse complement strand
CATCAGGCTCAGGTACATCGGGCGGGAAGGTGAATATCAATATCGCAGATGCGCAGCTGCTGCAGACATTGCCCGGGATAGGACCGGCGAGAGCGGCGGATATCATAGCATACAGACAGAAAAACGGAGCATTTGCCTGCACTGAGGATATCATGAAGGTGCCGGGCATCAAGAGCGCGGCATATGCCAAGATCGAGGGCATGATAGCGGTGCAGTAGCGTTACCTACAAGGAGGCAGATATGGCAGACAGCATCAATAAGGATACTTATATCATCCCGTCAGAGAGCAGCATCGGCGAGATAGGCGTAGGATACGAGGCTGTGGCAGTTATTGCGGGCATCGCGGCGACAGAGACCGAGGGCGTGGCGTCCATGGCGGGCGGCATCACCGCGGATCTTGTGGGAAGGCTCGGCATGAATACACTTTCCAAGGGCGTCAAGGTCGACCTGAGCGAGAAAAATGTGCTGGTGGATCTGTCACTGAATATCAGGACGGGCTACAGCATGAAGAAGGTCTGCGAGGATGTGCAGGAGAAGGTGAAGGCAGCCATCGAGAACATGACCGGGCTGGACGTTGTCAGGGTCAATATAAGGGTAGCCGGGGTCAATTTCGGCTGAAATAAGAAGAAGGTAAGAAATCATGGCAAGGACAAAGATCGATATAGTTTCGGGCTTTCTGGGAGCGGGCAAGACGACATTTATAAAGCTGCTGCTGGAGAAGGCGATTAAAGACGAGCAGGTGGTGCTGATTGAGAATGAATTTGGGGAGATCGGCATCGACGGCGGCTTTTTGAAGGATACCGGCATAGAGATCAGGGAGATGAGCCAGGGCTGTATATGCTGCTCGCTGGTCGGTGATTTTGCGGCATCTCTCAAGGAGATACTGACGACATACAAGCCTGACAGAATCATCATAGAGCCGAGCGGCGTCGGAAAGCTCTCCGATGTGATGAAGGCGATAGCAGGCGTAGAGGAGGAGCTCGGAGTAGAGAGCAACTCTGCCGTGACCATAGTTGACGCCAAGAAGGCTAAGCTGTATGCGCGAAACTTCGGAGAGTTCTTTGACAATCAGATACAATTTGCCACAACGGTGGTCATGAGCCGTACCGATATCGCCTCTCCCGAGACGGTGGAGGGAGCGCTGGAGATCATACGCGGGCTCAATCCTACCGCAACGGTAGTAACCACACCGCTCAGAGAGCTTCCGGCGGAGAGGCTGCTGGAGATACTGGAAAGTCCTGTTGACCTGAAGACAGAGCTGCTGGCTCAGGTGAAGGACGGCGAGAGCGAGGAGCATCACCACCATCATCATCACGATGAGGACGGGCATGAGCACGGAGAGCATGAGTGCTGCGGACATCATCATGATGACGGGCACGAGAAACATGAGCACTGCCACGAACATGAGCATGAGCATTGCCATGAGCACGAGCATACGCATGAACATCACCATGGTCACGGCTGCTGCTGCGGACACGACCATGATGCCGACGAGATATTTGAGAGCTGGGGCATAGAAAATGCACCCGCGATGACGCAGGAGCAGCTCGAGGCTTTTCTGGAGAAGCTGGGAGACGATGAGTTCGGCGTAGTCCTCAGAGCCAAGGGTATGGTCAAGGATGCGGGCGGAGACGACTGGCTGCACTTTGACATGGTTCCTGAGGAGACGGAAATCAGGCACGGCGCGCCGGATCTGACAGGCAAGATTTGCGTGATAGGCGCGCAGCTCAAGCATGAGCTGCTGGATCGGGAGTTTGGCAGATAAGCTGATGTGATGACAAGGAGCTGAGTACATACGATGCCGGAAGATGAAAATTTTGACGGAAAGCCGGTCTTTTTGATTAACGGCTTTCTGGACGCGGGCAAGACCCGTTTTCTGAAATTTACGATGCAGCAGGAGTATTTCCAAACGGACGGAGAGACGCTTCTCATACTCTGCGAGGAGGGCGAGGAGGAATATCCCGAGGAGCTGCTCAAAAGCACACATACTACGGTCGTGAAGGTCGGAAGCCTTGAAGAGATGACAAAGCAGAATCTCGCGAGAGCTGACGAGGTCTACGATCCGGAGAGAATCATCATAGAGTGGAACGGCATGTGGCCGCAGGACAATCTCGTGCTCCCGGACAGCTGGTTTATGAATCAGGTAATCACGATCAACGATACGACGATGCTCGGGACATATCTGAACAATCTGAAGCCGCTGATGGGACAGATGCTGCGATATGCCGAGCTGGTCATCAACAACCGTGCGGACGGCATCCCCGAGGAGACCCTCAGCAAATATATGCTCAGCCTGAAGGCGATGGCGAGAAACGGCGAGATCATCTTCGAGGGTGAGCAGGGTGAGATACGGGGAGACTTCAATATCGAGCTGCCGTATGATATCAATGCGGGCGAGCTGGATATCAGAGATGAGGACTTCGGTATATTCTATCTGGATGTCATGGACAGATCCGAGAGATACGAGGGCAAGCGCGTGAGATATACGGGACAGGTGCTGCGCCCCGAGGAGCTGGGACCGGGCGTATTGGTGGTAGGTCGGATGTGCATGACCTGCTGTGAGGCAGATATGCAGTTTTTAGGACCGGTGGTGCGCTTCAAGGGTGCGTCGGGCTTTACCAACGGAGACTGGGTCAGGGTAAAGGGTATCATCAAGGCCGAGGAGCTGGAGGAATACGGCGGCACGGGCGCTGTGATATATGCCGACGAGATAGTCAGGACATCGCCGGTCAAGGGCGTGGTGTCGTTCTGATTAAGGTCTGAGGTCAGCTAGGACAAAGGTATAAAACAAAGTTGATGAGGGTTGCTGCGCGCATAGCGCTCCAGCAACCCTCATGTCACATCAATATCCCGGAACCGGCGTGGGGCGTGCCGAATCAAATACGCTCTTGACATCATAGAAATCGGTGAGCTTGGCTTTCTCGGGATTCTGCATATCGCGCCACATCCTGTCGCCGTCCGCATTCAGACGCCCCTGACGCAGATAATTGCTGCCGAGCTGTACCCATGGCTGGTTGGAGTCTACATTGCAGTAGTAGCGGAAGCCCAGAGAGTAGAGATAGTTGAACTTCTGCGTCCCCGTGGCATGGTTGCCGTCGGAGTTGATCTTGTCGGCAGAGTAGCCCTGCCAGCTGCCTATATCCGCGCCCTTGGGATAGATGATGATGTCGCACGGAGCGCCGGTCGCCTCCTCTATCAGACTGTTGACATTGCTGTCCCAGCGGTCGGAGTCCGTCTTGAACTTCTCATATGAGATAGCGCCCATATCCAGATGCCCCCAGCTGTGCGATGCCAGCTCATATCCGTCATCCACAAGAGCCTTGAGTACCTTGACCGCCTCCTGACGATCTGAGTCTATATTGCTGTTCGGAGCATCTGCAAGAGACGAGTCATATCTCGGAGAGGACGGATCGTAGCTCTCATCTGTCCTGTAGCCGAGTATACCGTTGTATCCGGTGAATGCGATAGCCGCCTTGGCACCTCTGTATGAAAAGTCCGGATGCTCGTCTATGAACTCGTCAAGGATAGGCACGAGATCATACGCGCCTACGCTGATGCTGCCGTCAGACTCGGTATATTCGTTCGTGGGACGGCCGTCCTCGCCGACTATCATCCTTGTCGCCATGCCGTCGCCCTTCATATACTCATAGTAGCAGACATCATCCTCGCTCATGACAAAGGGCTTTTTGTCCGCGGGGAGCATGATGCTGCCCGCCTTCATGGTCTTGGTGCCGTCGCTGCCTATCTCCTCGTATGCCATATCGTGGAGTCGCACCAGAACATAGCCTCTGTCATACATTTGCTGGAGTATCTTCTTGAACTCGCCCACGGTAGTCATGACCTGGTTGTATCCGGTGGACTTGGAGTCACCGTCAAATGCCTTGGAGGTGTCATATACCAGCGTATGGAAGAATATATGCGTCACCTTGGTGATGTCCTTTTCGACACATGCCGCCTTCAGCTGCTCATACTCGGAGATGGCCGACTGGGCGTCGGCATCGTCAGCCAGAGTGCTCTCGGAGCGGATGAGCTCGATGGCTTTGTCATAGTCGTACATCTGAGACAGCTTGTGTGCCTCTTCAAGTATCTCTGACTTGGCAGCAGCGGGTGCGGCGGCCTGCGAGTCCGTCTCGACGGGGATGCTGTCGGAGGGTGCCTCCGTGACGGATTCCTCGACGGCGGCAGATGTCTCGGCGGCGGAGGTGTCGGCTTTGACTAGCTTTACTATCGCTCTGATGACAAAGAATATACCGGTCAGCAGCAGTGCTATAACCAGCAGCATGATGATGAGCCTTACTACATTTATCCTTTTTCTGCGCCTTCTGCGCGAGGCGGATCTTCTCGAACGACCATACGGTTGTACGCTCATGATGATGAACCTTCCTTGTGTGAAAGTGTATGATGCCAAGGCCAAAAGCTATGATCTTCCGATGCAAGCCCGCCTATATGGCGGATTTTGACCTTGAAAATAATTGTGTACAGTATAGACCATGGGCGAAAGTGATGCAAGATGAGGGTACCATCCACAGGCAAAAGGTACATTGTCTAAAAAAGGATAATATGCCATAATCAGCTAAAGAGATGCATCATCGTAACCATAAGCAGCTACACCAAATTGCACAAATGTGAGAACAAACATGTATTCAAAGCTAGAAATGAAGTTAGAGGGCGCATCGGATATCTC
>CAVJQN010000186.1:0-4755 GCA_963651635.1 Agathobacter sp. | reverse complement strand
AGCTGGAGAGACTGGACGATGCGGATGCCCGCACGGTCATTACGGCAAGTGTTGACTGGGACAGAAATCCCACTATCCATGTTACAGACATAAAAAGGGTCGCGAAGATATTTGGCGCACAGCTGGAGAGGGAAGGCGGCAAGTGCAGCTTTGAGATCGAAGGCGTGAAGGTATTCGGACTGGAGGACAGATGACATTATACGAGCTTACGAATGAGTGGCGGGAGCTGCTCGACATGATGGAAGATCCCGAGGTCAACCCGCAGGCGATTACTGACACGCTGGAGGCGATAGGCGGGGAGATTGAGGAAAAGGCAGACGGATATGCCAAAGTGATTGCAAGCCTCAAGGCAGACGAACAGGCACTCAAGAAAGAGGAAGAGAGGCTGTCTGCACGCCGCAAGGCTATCGCGGCAAACATTGACCGCATGAAAGCATCACTTGAAAACGCGATGCGCCTGACGGGCAAGACGAAGTTCAAGACGGAGCTGTTCAGCTTTGGCATTCAGAAGAACGCACCGGCGGTATTCATCAAGGATGAGACGAAAGTCCCGGAGATGTTCTGGGTAGTGCCAGACCCGGTGCTTGATAAGAAAGCGGCGGCGGAGTACCTCAAGGCATCCGGGGCAACAGAGTGGGGCGAGATGAGGCAGAGCGAGAGCCTGCGAATACGATAGGAGGAAGACATGAACATCAGACCGCTAAGGGCAGACGAGATAGACTGCCGGATATCAACCATCAATGAAAAGGGATTATCCTTGCTGCTTTACAAGGACGCGAGAGTTGACCAGAACATACTCGATGAGACATTCGGAATGTTCGGCTGGCAGAGGTCGCACCAGCTGATCGGGGACAGGCTGTACTGTACCGTCTCCATCAAAGACCCGGCAACGGGCGAGTGGATATCCAAGCAGGACGTGGGCACAGAGAGCTACACCGAGAAAGAGAAAGGGCAAGCGTCGGACTCTTTCAAGCGGGCGTGCTTCAACTTCGGGATAGGCAGAGAGCTTTATACCGCTCCGTTCATCTGGGTGCAGGCATGGCAGTACAAGGTCACAGAAAAGAACGGCAAGTTCATGACATATGACCGCTTCGAGGTATCAGATATTGAGATCGTGGACGGCAAGATAACGCGCCTGACCATCATCAACGCAAGCAAGGATAATGCAGTTGTGTTCCAGCACGGGGCAAAGCCTGCATCAGAGCGCGGGGCAAAGGCAGAGGCACCAAAAGCTGAGAAAGCAAAAGCAGCGGCAAAGGAAGACAAGCTCCCTGACCCAAAGATCAAGTCGGACGGGTACACGATAGACAAGACCGGGGAGAAATTATCTCCAAAGCAGGTGCTTACTCTCCGAATGATGTGCAAGAGACACCACGAGATGCCGGAAGAGAGGATATACGGGCAGTACGGTCGCAGCAGTCTGGAGGATATGACCATCGGAGACTGGTTAGCATTCGGCAAGACCGGGGAACAGGTGCTGAAGGAGTGGGACGCACAGCATGAGGGGACGACTTAAAGATATACAAGTGCCATTCAGGAGCAAAACGCCTGTTATCTCTTTCGAGGTGCAAGCAGCTCCCGAGGCGCTGGAGCAGTTCATAGACAAGGAGCTGGAGATTACCATCAAGCCTTATCGAAAGAAGCGCAGCCTTGATGCAAATGCATTCCTCTGGGCGTGTCTGGGTGAGATGGCAGCGGCGCTAAGAACGGATGCCTGGTCGATGTACCTGTATATGCTGGAGAGGTACGGGAAGTACACATACATCCTCATCAAGCCGGATGCGGTCGAGGCAATGCAGAAGATGTGGCGGGAGACGAAGATCGTAGGCGAGCAGGACGGCATGGTTCAGATGCTTTGTTACTTTGGATCGAGCACGTACAACACCGAGGAGTTTAGCAGGCTGATTGATGGCGTAGTCGATGAGATGAAGCAGATGAAGATACCGATACCCTTTACGGCGGATATACGGGCAATGATAGCAGACATGGAAAGGCGGGAGCGTGATAAGGCAAGACGACAGCAAGAAAAGAGGCAGGGCGGCAAGAAATAAGGGTGCTGCCGCCGAGAGGGAGCTGGCGGCGCTCATCCGTGACACATGGGGCTATGAGGTGCACCGGGGCAAGGTCTTCTATCACGAGAGCGATTTGGTAGGGCTGGACGGCATACACGTTGAGGTAAAGCGCCAAGAGCGGCTGAACATATACGAGGCGGTCAGACAGGCGATATCAGAGGCGGGCAAGAGGAAAGACGGTGTCCCGGCTGTGTTCCATCGCAGAGACCGCGAGGGCTGGCTGGTAACGATGAGGCTTGAAGACTGGATTGACCTGTACGGGGAGTGGAGAGAGTAATGGCAAAGAGAACAAAATTCGTCATGAATATGGACTGGGCAAGACTAGCCTCAAATATGCCGCGCGAGGTCGCCGGGGATTTGTTCATAGCAATATCGAAGTTCCAGCTGGGAGAAGAGTGCGAGATTGAAGACCCGATTGTGAAAGCAGTCTTCGAGATGATAAAGCCTCAGATGGAAGAGGATATCTCGAAATGGGAGCAGACTGTCGAGAAAAACAAGAAAGCTATCGGCAAGCGCTGGGAGGATGCATCAGACGATACCACAGGTATACCAGACGATACCAGTGGTATACCAACGGATACCAACCGTATACCAGACGATACCACAGGTATACCAGACGATACCAAGTGTATACCAAACGATACCGATAATGGTTTTGATATTGGTTTTGATAATGGTTCTGATAATGGTTTTGAGAATGAGAGTGGAAAAGAAAAGATAAAAACCATTGTCGAGTACCTCAACGCCGTGGTCGGTGTGCACTTCAAGCCGGACACGCCGAAAACGGTAGCGCTGATCAGAGCCAGACTACGGGAGGGCTTTACCGTTGATGACTTCAAGACCGTAATCGACAAGAAAGCGGCGCACTGGGCAAGGGATGGAGATATGCAGCGGTATCTCCGACCGGAGACGCTGTTCGGGACAAAGTTTGAGGGCTACCTTAACGAGCATGAAAAGCTGTCAACGCGGGAGGAGGTGGACTCGTGGGTATGACGCGAGAGGAATTTGCGATGATCGTTAAGGGGCTTAAGGCCGTATACCCGTACGAGACCTTTATCGCCAACCAAGACGCGTTTGATATCTGGTACGGGCTACTTAAAGACCTTGACTATCAGGCGGTAGCCGTGGGCACGAAAAAGCTCATGCAGACATATTCCAAAGTGCCTACCCCTGCCGATATCCGCAAGGCAAGCATACCCGAGGCGGATATAAGCGAGGGCGAGATATGGTCGATGGTGCTGAAGGCGATACGCCGCAGCAGCTACTACGCCTCGGAGGAATACGACAAGCTCCCCGAGGATGTGCAGCGGGCTGTCGGTTCGCCGGAACAGCTTAGGACATGGGCGATCAGTGAAGACGCGAACATGGAGGTCATACAGTCGCAGCTGCTTAGGTCGTATCGTCAGGTAAAAGAGCGCAGCAGAGAGATGCAGCTGGTAGACCCACAGATCGCGCAGCTGCTGAAGAACACGAGCATGATGCTGGAGGGAGCATGAAGATTAAATTCACACTGGACGAGGGGGCATATGCGCCGGAGAAAGCACACGCAGCGGATGCGGGATATGACCTGAGAGCAATGCATGACGCGCGGATAATCGACTGCTGCAACGACGGCACAGTGTTTGATACCGGGGTGCACGTGGCAATCCCGGAGGGATATGCGGGCTTCGTGCAGAGCCGGTCAGGGCTGAACATAAAGCACGGTGTTATATGCCCGGTAGGGACAATCGATGCGAATTACACCGGGAGCATTGCCGTAAAGCTCTATAACCTAGGCACAGAGCCGTATCAGGTCAAGGCGGGCGACAAGATAGCGCAGCTGGTTATTCAGCCGATTGCAGACTGCGAGATGGTAGAGGTCGAGAGCCTAGATCAGACCGAGAGAGGGGACAACGGTTTTGGCAGTACCGGGCGATGATAAAAGCCGCTGCTTTATCTGCATGAGGCAAGGTCAGACGGAGACGCACCATATGCTCCACGGCATACGCAGGGCAGCGGCGGACAAATACGGCTTGACGGTTCATCTGTGCCATGAGTGCCATATGCGGCTGCATGATAAGGGCGAGTACGACAGGGAGCTTGAAGAGCTGGGGCAGATGGAGTTTGAAAAGCACCATACACACGCCGAATGGATGCGGATATTCGGCAAAAACTACAGGAGGGACACATGAACAGAGTTGTACTGATGGGCAGACTTACAAAGGAGCCGGAGCTGAGATACACGCAGGGCGAGACCTCAACAGCGGTAGCAAGATATACGCTGGCAGTAGACCGCCGGGGCAAGGAGAAACAGGCAGACTTCATCCAGTGCGTGGCATTCGGCAAGGCGGGGGAGTTTGCGCAGAAGTATTTTGTCAAGGGGCAGCGGGTGCTGGTATCCGGGCGGATCCAGACGGGCAGCTATACCAACAGAGAGGGGCTGAAGGTCTATACAACGGATGTGATAGTCGATGATCAGGAATTTGCCGACAGCAAGAACAGCGGCGCGGGGGCGAACAGCGCGGGAACGCAATACGAAGACTTCATGGCTATCCCGGAGGGTGAAGAAGATGGCATACCGTTTATATAAGGCACTATGCGTCCTCGGTCTGATACTTGCCATGACGGCAACACCAGCACACGCGGAGGTGACCATGCAGGAACCAACATACGAGATCGTGATAGACACCATGACGGACAAGGA
>CAVJQN010000185.1:0-4855 GCA_963651635.1 Agathobacter sp. | reverse complement strand
GAACTCGGTGCACAAAATACCCCCGGTACTTCGTACCGGGGGATGATGCGCGTGCGTGAGAGGATTCGAACCCCCGACACCTTGGTCCGTAGCCAAGTGCTCTATCCAGCTGAGCTACACACACATTGCAAAGAGATACTTTAGTGCAGCCGCCTGCTTTTGTCAAGGCTATTTTCAGGGTTCGTCGCTCTTGGTTCGAGACTCGGTGCTCGGTGTCCTGCTATGCTCAATCCGACGTAAAGTCAGGCTCTGTCGGCAGGTTGCCCAGCATCTCATCTCCTACTATCATACCATCGATCGCAGTTACGATGCCGTTGCCGTTCGTCGCATACTTCACGCCGTCCTTGTCCTTCGTGGCGGACTTGTTCTTCTCGACCTTGCCGCTCGTATTGACCAGATAGTTCTTGTACTGACCATCGACGGATGTCGGTATGGAGATAACCTGATAGCCCGTCCCCGACTCTGCCTTCTGGACACGTCCGTTGTAGTACAGGTATCCGTCCTTGACGCCGTCATAGCCGCGTCCGCCGGTGCCGAAGTAGTACGCCACCCTGTCGCCGCCCGACTCCTCGAGCGTGAACTTGCCGCTCTGCAGCGTGCAGTTGGTATATGAACCGAAATAGTACGTATGCCACGTCTCGCTGGTCGCGCTGTCATATACCTTCTGCAGACCGTAGACGGGATTGCCGTTTTCGTTGAAAAGATACTGCTTGCCGCCTATCTTTATGATCTCATTGGCGCTCAGCCTGCCGTCAGTATCGCACTTGGGGCGTCCGTCCGTGTTGAAATAGAACCATACCACGGCGCGGTCGTACGAGCCCTCGATATCATCCGGCGGATAGTACGAGTACCATCCGGTGCGTACAGTTCCGTCTGTATTGCAGAAGCGATAGTTTGAGATGCCCGTGGTGTCGGAGTCACCCAGATTGACCCAGCCGGTCTGGAGCTTGCCGTCCGAGTCGAAGCAGTATCGCGTACCGTCGATGCGGCGCTCCGCATAGTTTTCCATGCCGGATATCTCAGGTGTGAACTTCTTGCCCGATGCCAGGAAGTAGTACCAGTGCGTATCGTCGGATGTCGTCGTCGCTGCCGTCGTGGGTCCCTCTTCGCTGTCCGAAGGATCTCTGAGCAGCGCCCAGCCTGTCTTCATGACACCGTTTTCGTCGCAGTAGTAGGTATCATCGAGGATCCAGCCGGTCTCCATGCGTCCGTCCTCGTCGAAATGGTACTTCTTGCCGGCTATCGTCATCCACTTGTCCTGTACCCGCTTGCCGGTTTCATTGAAATAGTACCAGTATGTGCCGTCTCTGTCGGTGATCTGCAGCCACTTGCCTGCCACCATGACACCGTCGCTGCCTATATAGTACGTATCATCGACCCATGCGCTTGAAGCCATATAGCCGCTGGAGTCAAGCCATCTCCAGAGATTGTCGGCTCCCTTCTGCCACTGACTGGTCACAAAGTTGCCGTTCTTATCTGTATACCGCCAGCGGCCGGACGTGTCCTGCGACCACTTAGCTTCGTCTGCAAACGCCGTCATCGCGGCAATCATTACCATGCCGACCGTGAGCAGAGCTGTGAACAATGATCTCTTTTTCATATTTGGGTCACCTCATATGTCAGATTTTATCATATGTTCATGCGTTGTCTACACGAAAATGCCTAAAGTTTCCTTGCGGAATGCTTAAAGGAGCGAGGTTTTTGAACGTACACAGCGCCGCGGATTGCCGCAATATCACATCACCCTTGCGCCTGTCTCATCTACCGTATAGCCGTCAGGTGTGGTACCGTTTGTGACGAGCGCACCCTTGATTGCCGTTGCGGTGCTCTCCGTGTTGAAGTAGTACCACTTGCCGCCGATCTGATGCCAGCCGGTATACATATGTCCGAACCGGTCGCCGCTCTCATCGCACAGATAGTATCTGTGTCCGTCTATATCGGTGAGCCATCCGCCGTCTACATAGCCCTGTGCGTTGAAGTGATACCAGTCAGTTCTTCCGCCTGCGTCAAGCTCAAGCCACTCGCTGCTTGCATATGATCCCGTGGACTTTCTGTACTTCCAGCCCGCAGCATCCTGCGTCCAGTCAGAGCCTGTACCTAGCCTGATGGCCTTGCCGTCCATATAGTAGATCAGATCGGACGGGTCGTCGTCATCGTCGGATGATGAGGCTCTTCTCTGCTCCCCGATCTTCTCAAGAACTGCCTTGAGGTCTACGCCGCCGCCCTCCGGGATAGTGAGAGTATAGGTTCCGTCCGAGTTTACGGTGAGGGTGCCTGTTCCGTTATTTTGAAGCGTGCTCTTGTATCCTTTAACGGTTTCTACATTTATGGTAATAGTTTCGCCCTGATGAGCCGTATCATAGGTCTTTGCATCGTCTCCTTCACCGATCGTAACCTTTCCGGAGGTGCCGGTAAGCATTATCTTGCCGTTGGAGCTTGTCTCTCCGTTTTCCGTAGCATCAGCCTTGATTATATAGTTGATATCAGACTTGATTCTATCCTCAGTGTTGTTGACTGCAACCTTTACCAGCGAATCTGAGCTTTCTATCTTCCATACAGTTATCTCAGGATCTACTGCATACTGAGAGTCATTTTCAATAATGATAGCATGTCCGTTTGACGCCGAAACTGTGCCCCCTACAGTTACACTTGTCACCTATATTGATCTCACTTTCCGCAGCAGACACATACACTCCTGTCGCGGTACTGGTATCCCCGGCATGCGCCTCGACACTCTTGTCTACCGTGATATTTGTCTCTGCGGTGATATCCATACCCGTAGCAGCACCTTTGTCAGATGTCGCCGTTACATCACCTCCGATCGTTATGGTGTTGGACTCGTCAGGGTCGGAGCCGCTGTACCCCCCCGTACGACCTCATGAAAACCCCGGGAGCTCAAGCAAGGCTCTCGGGGCTTTTCTGCGTCATATCAGTTGTAAAACAGCTGCTTACAAAATCGTCTTATGCTTCCTGTACCTTCCGGTCTTTGTAGTAGAGCTCCTTCGTCTCGGGATCCTTCCTGAAGTCCCCGAAGTACTTCCACGCCTCCTCACATTCGCTCGGCCATGTGGCATGTGCCTTGGTATCCGTCTCCGACAGGTGCAGAAGCGGTACTCCTGCGGCGTCCTCAAACACATAATGTGTCAAGAGGCCTTCCTTATAGCTGCAATTTGCGCCGCCGTCCATATAGCTGTAGTCCGACCAGCGCCGGGTCAGATGACTGTGGTCGCACCATGCGTTCACAAAGTCCTCCGCCTGCGCGAAGCCGCCTTTGAACGCGCTGTCGCAGCAGCCCAGATTGGCAAATATCGGTATCAGCGAGCCCTTGACAAATGCCGGATCGGCCTCGCCTCTCTGCCATGCCTCCAGCTCGCAGCGTCTGGCGGAGAACGGCGCAACAGCTGCAAAGTAGTCCGGTCTGTAGGCCGCGCACGACCAGCTCATGGCTCCGCCCGACGATTGACCGCTCGCATAGATGCGTGATCTGTCCACGGGATACTCGGTGATCAGCCACTGATACAGATAGTCAACGAAAAGCATATCATCGGGACGCTCTGCCTGCGCCTTGCCTGTGTTCCACATAGCGCGGAAGACATTGTTGGTCTTCATATCACTGACCTCGCGCACCTCGTTCGGCTCGGAGGCCGTCGGCATGATGATGATGAAGCCGTGCTTTTCAGCCACGCTGCTCCAGCCCATACGGTCGGCTATCTCATCTCCGCTGCCGCCTGCTCCGTGAAATACCATCACAGCCGGAACGTTCTGTCTGCCCTGCGCCGACTCCGGCACATAGACATACCACTCACGCTGATACATATCCGAGTGATCCTTCTCGTAGCCGCCCCATACCGGCGCAGAGAACTTCTTGAAGCCCCGGTCGTAGATATTGCCGGCTCTTCTGAGCGCACCGTTGTTGTTGCCCGGATAGCGGTAGATGCCGTCGAAGAGCTCCGTGAGTATCCTCTCGCTGTATCCGCGGTTCACGCTGCCTCTCCAGTCGCCTTCGCTGACCGCTACTCTCGCGCACCAGTGCTCGTCTGCATCGCCGCCCTGCTGCGGCTCGTATATGAGCGCATCTTTCGACTTCGCAGCCGATGATGTCTGACTGTGGTTCGCATTCTGATAGAACTCGATCTCTCTCCTGACATCCTCACTCGCGGACTCATACATCAGCCATACCGGCTCCTGCACCTGCGCCAGAGTGACGCCCGGCACGGGACTCTGTGTTGCCTCCATGCAGGCCTTCTCCGCCTCGCTCATCCCCTTCGTGCCCAGCAGCGCTATCGCCGCATATGCTCTGGGACTGCGTCTGGCCTGATATCCCATGATATCGGCCGCAGTTCCGTAGGCCACTCCGTAGAAGTTCGCCTGAAACGAGCAGAACATCGGTCTCAGCGACAGGTCGTTGCTCAGCGCGTCAAAGTATGCCCTCTCACTCTCTGTATCGCCCCACGTTCCGTCATCTGCGGGCTCCATCAGCACGAGATACAGTCCGTACTCATCGGCCAGAGCCTTCCAGCCGCTCTCCACCATGAAATCCCACGGATCCGTACTGTCGGGGATCGCGATGATCACCGTCGGCTGATTGTAGATGGATCCCTCGGGTATATAGAACTTTGCCTGACGTACTATGCCCGCATCCTTGGATACTACGCAGTCAAAGTTGTAGTAGCCGTGCAGGAACTGTCTGTAGTAATGCTGTCTGTCTATCGTCACGGACTCCGCCGCAGGAAGCACCTGCGCGGCCGCCCTCGTTATATTTGATCTCATAATGTCACCTCGTTTTTTCGCTTTATGTCACACTCAACCATACACCGGGAAGAAGAAGTTGGCCGAGAGCGCCAGCGTAACTATC
>CAVJQN010000184.1:0-4924 GCA_963651635.1 Agathobacter sp. | reverse complement strand
CCGTCTCTTACAATGCATGGCTGCTTCCCTTAAAGCTTCAGGAGCTCACCAGAGATGAGGACGGCAATAACATCCTCGTCGTGATAGTCCCTGACGATACCTGCAGGACATTTGTCAGAAAACGCTACTCACGTGTCATCTGCATCACTATAGAGGAAAAGACCGGCATCAGATGCGATCTGGATCTCGTGCTTGAGGCAGAGTATAACGCGAGAAAGCGCTCTGCGGCGCACCGCAGTCTTATAAACGGCGAGGGCTCATCACACTCTGATATCACTGCAAATCCGGCATATGCCCGCTCCAATCTCAATCCTAAGAACACATTTGCAGCATTTGTAGTAGGATCAAGCAACAATATAGCTCACGCCGCGTGCCTTGCCGCCGCGGAAAATCCCGGAGAGATATACAATCCTCTCTTTATATACGGCAACTCCGGTCTCGGTAAGACCCACCTGATGCAGGCGGTGGCACATTTCGTGCTGGACAGAGATCCCGGAGCGAAGGTGCTGTATGTATCCAGCGAGACATTTACCAATGAGCTCGTGGACTCCATCCAGCGCGGTACTACCAATGAGTTCAAGAACAAGTACCGTACCAATGATATCCTGCTCATAGACGATATACAGTTTATAATAGGTAAGGATAAGACTCAGGAGGAGATATTCTATACCTTCGAGGCTATGTACGAGGCTAAAAAGCAGATCATCATCACCTCCGACCGACCTCCCAAGGAGCTGAAGACACTTGAAGATCGGCTGCGTTCGCGCTTTGAGTGGGGTCTGACCGTCGATATACAGCCTCCCGACTACGAGACGAGGGTAGCCATCCTGCGCAAGAAGGAGGATCTGGAGCATATAAATATCGACGATGCCATCATCAAGTACATCGCATCAAATATAAAGGGCAATATCCGCGAGCTGGAGGGAGCTCTCACCAAGGTAGTCGCGATGGGTAAGCTCCTTGATATGAAGGAGATTACTTTAGAGACAGCCAAAAATGCTCTCAGAGATACCATAGACCCGAATAAAGTGGTGATGATCACCAACAGCGGCATACTCGATGTTGTCTGCGATCATTTCTCCGTATCAAAGGAGGATATGCTCAGCTCCAAGCGCAACAAGGAGCTGGTGCATCCGCGGCATATAGCCATGTATCTCATGAGAAATATGACAGACTCGTCGCTGGATCAGATAGGAGAGTTTCTGGGCGGACGCGATCATACAACCGTTATGCACGGCATCAACAAAATATCAACAGGAGTTGAGGTGAATAATGAGCTGGCAGCTACGGTGTCGGTTCTTAAAAAGAAAATATCACCTCACTAGCAAGAAACTTATACAGACTTTTTTCAGATAGTTTCAACCATGAAAGTACGGTGAAAATGTATATAATAAGCCATCTGTAAGGCTTTTTTACATTTCCACACCTACTACTATAATAACTGGATATAACTATATCCTTATCTATGCGCGAAAGCGTCAGGGAGAAAATATGAAGGCTTCGTTCACAAAGGCTGATCTGCTGGAGGCAGTCAACAGGGTTTCAAGGGCTGTACCTGTCAGGACATCCAACGATATCATGCAGTGCATACTCTTTGAGATAGAATCGGGACATATCAATCTCATCGCAAGCACAGGAGAACTGAGCATAAAGACAGTGACCGCCGGAGAAATCATGGAGGGAGGCAGCGCTGCCATAGATGCAGGCATCATCACCGATATCATAAAGAAATGTGAAAGCCCGGAGAGCAGGATAGTGATAGACTGCGATCCCATGCACGCATATCAGGTGACCGTGGAGGCGGAGAATTCTACCTTCAGATTTCCGGGAAGGGACGGCGATGAATTCCCGTATCCGCAGTATGTGGAGAAGGACAGCTATATCAGTCTGTCGCAGTTTTCTCTGAAGGAGGCGGTGCGCCAGACAGCATTTTCCTCGGGTCTGAATGAAAACAACAAGATGATGGGAGGAGCTCACTTTGAGGTAGACGGCGCGAGGCTGCGCATCACCACGCTGGACGGCTACAGAGTGGCAATCAGAAATATAGAGCTCAAGGACGACTACTCGACGATATCCTCCATCATCCCCGTGAGATCGCTGAACGAGATAAGCAAGATCATCCCGGCTGATAATGACAAAGAGGTCATCATCTACTTTACGGACAACTATGTATGCTTTGAGTGGGACGAGACCACGGTCACATCACGTGTGATAGACGGGAGCTTTTTCAATCTGACGCATATGATCAAGTCCGACTATGATACCAAGGTGATGATCAATAAGAACGAGCTTATAAGGGCGATAGACAAGTCCATGGTCTTTGTCAGGGAGAATGAGCACAAGCCGCTGATATTTACCATCACGATGGAAAATGTAAACGTGAGGATCAGGGGCTCTTTCGGCGAGATGGAGGCGGACGCGGAGTGTGAGACTCTGGGACGGGATATAAAGATAGGCTTCAATCCCAAGCTGATGCTGGATGCGCTGCGTGTCATAGACGATGAGGAGGTCAGCCTGTATTTTACCAATGCGAAGGCGCCCTGCTTCATACGTGACGATAAAGAGAACTATATCTACATGGTGCTGCCGATGAATTTCAACGAGTGATGTATGAACATAGAGTCACTTGACCTGAAAAATTACAGAAACTACGAGGAGCTGCATCTGTCGCTCCATGAGCATGTCAATATCTTCTTCGGGGACAATGCTCAGGGCAAGACCAATATACTCGAGGCGGTCTATGTATGCGCTATGGGGAGGTCGCACAGACCGGGCAGAGACTGCGAGCTTATCAGATTCGGATGTGAGGAGTCGCATATAAGGACACGGCTGCGCAAGAGGCAGCAGCCTTATACGATAGATATACATCTGAAGAAGAATACGTCCAAGGGGATAGCTATAAACGGAGTTCCCATCCGCAAGCTCTCCGGGCTCTTCGGAGTGGTCAATGTGGTATGCTTCTCTCCGGAGGATCTGGATATCATCAATGACGGTCCGTCGGCAAGGCGCAGATTTATCAATATGGAGATGTGCCAGCTGGGAAGTCTGTATGTGCGTGAGCTCATCAGCTACAACGAGGCACTGGAGCAGAAAAACAATCTGCTCAAGGGTATAGACCATCACCCGGACTGGAAGGATACGCTGGATATCTGGGATATGCAGCTTGCCAGATACGGAGATGAGATAATCAGATACAGAAGGGCATATATAGATGAGTTAAACGGCGTAGTAAGGGATATACACTCTGATCTGACCGGAGGCAGGGAGGATATAGAGCTCGTGTACGAGCCAAATAATATAAGAAATATGCGTGATGAGGAGCTGCGCAGGAAGACCACGCTCTCCGGACCGCACCGTGACGATCTGGGTATATATGCCGACAGGATAGACCTTAGAAGGTACGGATCGCAGGGTCAGAAGAGGACGGCGGCGCTCTCGCTGAAGCTGGCGGAGCTGGAGCTGGTCAGGAAAAAGACGGGAGATCAGCCGGTGCTGCTGCTGGACGATGTGCTCTCAGAGCTGGATCAGGGAAGGCAGGAGAGGCTGCTGGAGTCAATCAGGGATACTCAGACCATCATCACCTGTACGGGTACTGAGGGATATATAAACGGCGGTCTGAAGGCAGACAGGATATACAGGGTGACAGAGGGAACCGTTGAGGATGCTCTCCGGTAGATATATGGAGGAATAAATGAGTTCGGAATACAATGCGGAACAGATACAGATACTCGAAGGACTTGAGGCGGTCAGGCGCAGACCCGGTATGTATATAGGGTCTACATCCTCGCGCGGTCTCCATCATCTGGTATATGAGATCGTGGACAATGCTGTCGATGAGGCACTGGCGGGCTTTTGTACACATATCGAGGTCACTATCCATAAGGACGATTCAATCACCGTGCGCGACGACGGACGAGGCATCCCGGTAGATATACAGAAGAAGGCGGGGAAGCCTGCCCTTGAGGTAGTATTTACCATACTTCACGCAGGCGGCAAGTTCGGCGGCGGAGGATATAAGGTATCGGGCGGTCTGCACGGAGTAGGCGCATCGGTAGTCAATGCCCTGTCCAACTGGCTTGAGGTAAGAGTCTTCAAGGACGGCAGCATCTACCATATGCGCTTTGAGAGAGGTAAGACGGTGCAGCCGCTTGAGGTTGTAGGAAATTATCAGGACGGGGAAAAGACAGGAACAGAGGTCACATTTCTCCCGGATGATACGATATTTGAAGATACGGTCTATGACTACGATACCCTCATGGTGCGCCTTAGAGAGACTGCATTTCTCACAAAGGGACTTCGCATATCTCTGACCGATGAGAGAGGAGAGGGACGAAGTGACAGCTTCTGCTATGAGGGAGGCATCAAGGAGTTCGTCGAGTATCTCAACACGGGCAAGACGCCGCTGTACGAGGATGTCATCTACTGTGAGGGCACCAAGGATAATGTAGAGGTGGAGGTGGCACTCCAGCACAACGACTCCTATACCGAGGGTACATATACCTTTGTCAATAATATAAATACGCCCGAGGGCGGCACTCACTTGAGCGGCTTTCGCAACGCGCTGACCAAGACGGTCAATGACTATGCCAGAAAAAACAAGCTCCTCAAGGACAATGAGGAAAATCTGACCGGCGAGGATATCCGAGAGGGTATCACTGCGATAGTCAGCGTCAAGGTGGAGGAGCCGCAGTTCGAGGGGCAGACCAAGCAGAAGCTCGGCAACTCCGAGGCTCAGACGGCGGTCAGCAGCGTGCTCTCCGATCAGCTGACATACTATTTCGAGCAAAATCCCAAGGTGGCACGCACCATCTGCGAGAAGTCACTCCTGTCTCAGCGTGCGAGAAATGCGGCACGCAAGGCCAAGGAGCTCACGAGGCGCAAGTCTGCTCTTGAAGGAAGTGCGCTTCCGGGCAAGCTCCAGGAC
>CAVJQN010000183.1:0-5106 GCA_963651635.1 Agathobacter sp. | reverse complement strand
AACAAGATCATCATCATGACCGATGCCGACGTGGACGGAGCGCATATAGCTACGCTGATGCTGACATTTATATATCGCTTCATGCCGGATCTGATAAAGGAAGGTCACGTATATCTGGCGCAGCCGCCGCTGTACTACGTGCGCAAGAACAAGAAGCTCTACTATGCATACTCGGACGACGAGAGAGACCAGCTCCTGGAGATGGTAGGCAAGGACGCCGATGTGCAGAGATTCAAGGGTCTGGGCGAGATGGAGGATCAGGAGCTCTCCGAGACGACGATGGATCCCGAGACCAGAACCCTGCTTCGGGTAAATATGGACGACGACGCGAAGTCCGAGCTGGACCTGACATTTACCACACTCATGGGAGATCAGGTCGAGCCGAGAAGGCTGTTCATAGAGAAAAATGCGAAATACGTGAAAAATCTGGATGTGTGATAACAGGGGAAGAAGGTCAAAATCCGACGCAAGCTAGCTTGCGCAAGGACTTTTGACCTTATGACCCGCCACACGGAGCAATCCTGTATCACGGATATGAAGTAAAAAAGCTGTACCAATGAGAAAAACCAATCAGGAGAATACATGGAACCGAATACCTACGATAAAGTTCAGGAAGTAGACTTAAAGAGCACTATGGAGAGCTCCTATCTCGACTACGCCATGTCGGTGATAGTAGCCAGAGCTCTTCCTGACGTAAAGGACGGATTAAAGCCTGTCCAGAGGAGGATATTGTACGCTGCCATGAGGATGGGAGCGACGGCGGACAAGAAAACGAAGAAGTGCGCGACCATAGTCGGAGAGACTATGGGTCACTACCATCCGCACGGCGACTCCTCCATATACGGTGCTCTGGTATATATGGGTCAGCCCTGGTCCATGAGATATCCCATGATAGAAAAGCAGGGCAACTTCGGCTCCGAGGACGGCGACTCCCCGGCGGCATCTCGATATACCGAGGGAAAGTTATCCAGACTGGCGATGGATATGCTGGACGGTATCAACAAGAATACCGTGGATTTTGTGCCTAACTTTTCCAATGAACAGGGTTATGACGAGCCGGCTATACTCCCGGCGCGCATACCCAATATACTCATCAACGGCGCGACCGGCATCGCGGTCGGCATGGCTACGAATATGCCTCCGCACAACCTGCGCGAGGTGATCAATGCCGCCGTGCTGATGATAGATAATCGTGTCAATGAAGGCCGCGAGACAGATATCGAGGAGATCATAAAGATAGTCAAGGGACCGGACTTCCCGACAGGTGCGGAGATACTCGGATATAAGGGCATCAATGATGCGTTCCGTACAGGCCGCGGCAAGATCAAGATGCGCGCTATATGCGAGATCGAGGAGATGGCGAACGGCAAGCATGCCATCATAGTCAAGGAGCTCCCGTATCTCGTATACCGCTCCAAGGTCATAGAGACGATAGCGGATCTGGTCAAGGAGAAGAGGATAGACGGCATTACCGCGGTCAATGATATCTTCGGCAAGGGCTCCAATGACAAGATGCGCATAGAGCTGCGCCGCGATGTCAATCCGCAGGTGGTGCTCAATCAGCTCTACAAGCATACCCAGCTGCAGGACACATTCGGCGTAAATAATCTGTGCATAGTAGACGGAGAGCCAAAGACGCTGAACCTCAAGCAGATACTTCAGGAATATCTGCGTCATCAGGAGGATGTGGTCACCCGCCGTACCAGATTTGACCTTAAAAAGGCGGAGGACAGAGCCGAGATAGTAGAGGGCTTCCTCAAGGCGATAGACCATATAGACGAGGTCATCAGGATCATCCGTGAGAGCGATGATACCGACGCGGCTAAGGTCAATCTCTCGGCAGCATTCGGCTTTACCGACAATCAGGCGCAGGCGATAGTGGATATGAGGCTGCGCGCTCTGACAGGTCTGGAGAGAAAGAAGCTCGAGGATGAGTATGCCGATCTCAAAAAGAAGATAGAGTACTTCAGATCCATCCTGGCTGACGAGAACAAGCTCCTCGAGGTGATACGCACCGAGATACTTGACATAGCGTCAAAATACGGCGACGACAGGAGAACCAAGATAGTATATGACGACTCGGAGCTGGAGGATGAGGATCTCATCGCGGACGAGGATGTCGTCATTGCCATGACGGACAAGGGCTATATCAAGCGCATGGATCCCGACAACTTCAAGGCGCAGAACCGCGGCGGCAAGGGCATCAAGGGCATGAGCACGATCAATGACGACTACATCGTCGATCTGATCACGACGACGACGCATCACAGCCTGAATTTCTTTACCAATACAGGCCGCGTCTACAGGCTCAAGACATATCAGATACCCGAGGCATCGAGGACAGGGCGCGGAGTGGCGATAGTCAACCTGCTCCAGCTCCAGCAGGGGGAGAAGATATCGGCTATCATCCCGCTCGAGGAGTATCACGACGACGGATATCTGCTGATGGCGACCAGAAAAGGACGCGTGAAGAAGACTCCCATCGAGATGATGAGCAATGTAAGGCGCAACGGGCTTATGGCAATCAGTCTTCAGGAGGGAGACGAGCTGATAGACGTCAAGTCCACCGACGGCAGCATGGACGCGCTTCTCGTGACCAAGAAGGGCATGGCGATGATCTTCAACGAGAAGGACGTGCGCTCCATGGGCAGAGCCGCCTCCGGTGTACGCGGCATCAAGCTGCGTAGGGACGATGAGGTGATAGGTCTCCAGCTCCTGCTGCAGGGAGAGTATCTGCTGACGGTATCAGAGCTGGGTATAGGAAAGAGAACGCCTGTCTCGGAGTTCAAGGTACAAAAGCGCGGCGGGCTCGGCATCAGGTGCCACAGACTCTCGGAGAAGACGGGAGAGCTGGTCAGCGCGAAGCTGATAACAGATGATCGCGAGATACTCATCATCACCAACGAGGGTATCATCATCCGCATCAATGTAAACCACATTTCGGTACTCGGCAGAGTCGCGTCAGGCGTAAAGCTCATGAATATAGACGCACAGTCCGGAGTCAGAGTAGCGAAGGTGACGAAGATGTCCAGATCCTCTGATGAAGAGACAGATGATGAGTCTGACGGGGAAGATCCGGACGGACAGAGCTTTGAGGTGATAGAGGATACAGAAGAAGATACAGGAGACGACGATACAGAGGAGGAGATCGCGGAGGAATCCGAGGACGATGATGAGGAATGAATGAAGGTTGACAAACCCGAGCTACATCTCTATAATGCGTAATGCACGTCCTTGGAGAATTACTCAAGAGGCCGAAGAGGCGCCCCTGCTAAGGGTGTAGGTCGGAATTTAACCGGCGCGAGGGTTCAAATCCCTCATTCTCCGCGAATATGTATCGGCGAGAGCCGATTTGAGAAGCTGCCGCATCTGATTGATGCGGCAGCTTCGTGCTGTAAGGATAATTCACAGACACCGTCAGTCATACTTGATAATTACAGTTAAATAAGATAAAAATACACATGTGCTTATAAATGTAACATACAGCTGTCGGGCGGGGTGCTGAGGCGATGTTTGCAGCATTTCCGCAAGAACCGGCAGCAACAAAAGGGGGAAGCTATGTCTACATTATCAAAGGATCATGTAACTATGACGGATGTCCCGGTCATCACCGAGATGCAGGTCATCCCGGTCGCCGGTTATGACAGTATGCTGATGACGCTCAGCGGATGCCATGCACCGTGGTTCACACGCAATATTGTCATACTCAAGGACAATGCCGGACATACAGGTATAGGAGAGATACACGGAGGAGACTATACATGCGAGTCGCTTCGCAGCATGAGTGAGCTGGTGGTAGGACAGCCCATATCGAAGTACCGCTCCATACTGCACAACATACACAGCATAGCGAAGCACGGCGCGCCGGCCGACACCGAGGGTATACAGAAGCTCGATATCTCCAAGCTGAAATATGTCGTCAAGTCTGAGTGGGCTATAGAGTGTGCCTGCATGGATCTGATGGGACAGTTTCTGGGTGTTCCGATGTGCGAGCTGCTGGGCGAGGGCAAGCAGCGCGACGAGGTGGAGATGCTCGGATATCTCTTCTATGTCAGCGACAAGAAAAAAGCGCCACAGCTTCCCTATATAGATGAAAGTAGCTCCAAGGATCCGTGGTTTAGGCTGCGCCGCGAGGAGATACTGACTCCTGAGAGGGTGGCGCTGGAAGCACAGGTCGCACATGAGAAGTACGGCTTTAAGAACTTCAAGCTCAAGGGCGGAGTCCTGCGCGGCGAGGAGGAGATGAAGGCCGCATCTGCGGTTAAGGCAGCATTTCCGCAGGCGAGGGTCAATGTCGATCCGAACGGTGCATGGACTCTCAAGGAGGCTATCAGCCTGTGCAAGCCCATGGAGGGAGTGCTGACATATATAGAGGATCCCTGCGGCTCTGAGGGCGGATACAGCGGACGTGAGATACTCTCGGAGTTCAAAAACGAGGTAAATCTTCCTGTAGCGACGAATATGATAGCGACCGACTGGCGTCAGTTCTATCACACGCTGGAGACCAAGGCATGCAATATCATCCTGGCGGATCCTCATTTCTGGGGCTTTGACGGAACTATACGCATGTCGATGATACTTGACGCATGGGGTCTGACATGGGGTGTTCATTCCAATAATCATTTCGATATCACATTGGCTGCATTTGCCCAGGTAGGCTGCGCGGCATACGGAAGGTACACGCCGCTCGATACGCACTGGATCTGGCAGGACGGACAGAACCTCCTTGAGGATGTACCGGTGATCAGAGACGGCATGATGAAGCTGCCGGAGAAGCCCGGTCTGGGAGTGACGCTGAACATGCAGCGAGTGGAGGAGGCCAACAGGCTTTACAACAGCCTGCCCAGCCACGACCGCGATGACGCTATGGCTATGCAGTATCTGATCCCGAACTGGAAGTACGACTTCAAGAAGCCCGCGCTGGTGAGATGATACAGGACAAAATGACGTTTTTAAGCCATATACTTCTGTAATTTTCCACTATGCAAAATTTTTGAAAATGTTGTTGACAAAAGGACAGCCTGGTGATAAATTAAACAAGCTGTCCTTTGGAGACAGCAGCGAACCTTGAAAACCGAAGACGAAATAGTACACATAACCCTGAAA
>CAVJQN010000182.1:0-5189 GCA_963651635.1 Agathobacter sp. | reverse complement strand
GAATATATCATTACTATATATATGAAAATGCCAAGGGCGTCCCGCTGGTCAATTTCATCGATGTAGATGATATGCCGCATGCAAGTATACCTGAGGAGTCGTGGCTCTCGTACGATCTCTTTCTGTCAAGATTTTCCCGGCAGAGTGACGGCACACTACTGTACATGGGGCAGCCGGCTGAGTAGAAATCGACTGCCTTACAGCATCCTCAGCAGTCCTATGACCTTGCCTACGATATAGACATTATCCACTATAATCGGATCCATGGCATCGTTTTCCGGCTGGAGGCGGAAGTGCCCGTTCTCTCTGTAGAAGCGCTTGACCGTCGCGCCGTCCTCATCGGGGACGAAAGCCACGACGATCTCGCCGTTATTGGCGGTCGGGCGCCTCTCAACTATGATCCTGTCTCCGTCAAATATACCGACATTGATCATGGAATCGCCCTTGACCTTCAACATGAATATGTCATTGTTCGGCAGCATATCTGCGGGGATGGGGAAGTAGTCGGTGATATTGTCCTCGGCATATATCGGCAGCCCCGCCGCCACATGACCCAGAAGCGGAACATTGACTATCTCTCTGCGTGTCGGGTCAAACTCCTCGTCGAGGATCTCGATGGTACGCGGCTTTGACGAATCGCGCTTGATGTAGCCTTTCTTCTCCAGTGTGTTCAGATGCGCGTGTACCGAAGAGGTGGACTGAAGACCGACTGCCTCACATATCTCGCGCACCGACGGCGGATAGCTCTTTTTCAGTACATATTTCTTTATATAGTCAAGGATGGCATACTGTTTCTCTGTAAGCTCTGCGGACATGTGCGTCTCCTTTCAATCGGACATGAAAATGGGTAATCATTATAAGCAACAAGCTCAAGTAATATAGGGAAGCTGAGTGCGCCTTGAAAGGCATCTCAGTGCTCCTTTTCAGAAATTCTAGCAAATAAGTCGGATCTTAGCAAGATTATATTCGAAAATCTTTTCGAAAAATATGTTCGATTTCTGTTGACAAACGGATGTTCGGTAAGTACAATGCACTTGTATCGAGAAAATGTGTTCGATTTCGCAGAGGTGCAGATACTTATGAGAGCAGCCAAGATCAAATCGCATAGTATAGATATTGCAAGGAACAGACTGGTTTTGCTTATATTAGTCATACTGATGGCGGGCGCTGCAAGCACGGCGATGGCGCTTTCAAGCAGAGCCGGAACCCGCCGCGGAACCGATATGCAGAGCGGTATCACCGATATTGATATGCCGGAGCCGTACTATATGAGTATCCAGCTGTGTGAGGGCGATACACTTCAAAGCATAGCCGGCACATACAATCGCGGCGGATATTACAGCGACGCGGAGTATATGGAAGCCGTCAAGCGCGTCAATCAGATTTCTCATGACAATGTGCATCCGGGATGCTATCTGGTTGTGATAGGATTCCGCGACAACCTGTTGTAAACTCATCAATCGTTTCTCAGTTTTACCACGTTCCGCGCGCTGCGTCTGCGGTCGTCCTCCAGCGCGGCATAGTGTTTCTTGGTTGTATTGACATCCGCATGACCAAGAACATCAGCGACCAGATATATATCACCGGTTTCACGATAGAGATTTGTGCCGTAGGTGCTTCGCAGCTTGTGCGGCGTGATTTTCTTCAAGGGTGTGACGATCTTCGCATATTTCTTTACGAGGTTTTGTACGCTGTGCACGCTCAGGCGCTTCATCTGAAGTGACAGGAACAGGGCATCCTCGTGCCCGGATATCGGGATCATGGCATGTCTTTCTTCAAGATAGTCCGTAAGAGCCGCTTCAACCTCATCACCGAAATATACCGTCACCTCCTTGCCGCCTTTTCGATGCAGGCGTATGCCGTCATTTTTGAAGTCAATATCTGATATATTCAGTCCTACACATTCCGAGACACGTATGCCTGTACCGAGCAGGAGAGTAAGGAGAGCAACGTCACGCTTTTTGGTCTTTTTATGATAACGAAGCTGGGCATCTGTCATTTCCTCGCCGGACTCCGCTTCATCAATCATCATAGCCACCTCGTCCACGTCCAGACGTATGATTTCCTTGTCATGGAGCTTGGGCATCTTGATACGCTGAGTGGGATTGTTGTCCAGCCTTTCCACACGGTAGAAATAGTTATAAAAGCTGCGCAGTGAGGCCAGCTTGCGCATGATGCCGCGTTCCTTATTGTAGATTTCACGGCCGTCCTCATCGCGATACTTCAGATATTCCATATATTCCTCAAAGTCCGCGGGCTTTAAGGCATCCAGCATATCGAGCGTGACCTGCTTGATGTCACCGGAGGTTTTGTCCCTGATATACGCATTATCGGTCACCAGAAACGTAAAAAACACCTTCAGATCATATGCGTAGGCGATCCTTGTTCTGGACTGTGTATTGGGCTCGATCCCTCTGAAATAATCAGCACAGTAATCAGGCAGCTCCTTTAAGAGCTCACGGAGCTTTATGATATTGTTGCGGTCGATTTCCTCTGAATATGTAAGCTGAGCCATAGATACCTCTCTTTTAGGTAATATTACATACAATCTATGAATTAAAGTGTTCTTTCGCGCATAGTTCTATATCGGAAGTATATCCTCTTTTCCGGCATACGGCAAGTGCAAATCATGATGTTGGGGGCGCTCACCGGACCGATCCGCGTTTTGCGCCCCAGCTTCTCATCAGTAAACATATTTATATGCCGCTATGTGCAGATCCCGCACGCAGCCGTTTGATACACCAAAAGCATGCCGGTATCAGGAACATATCCGCAAATATCCATGCGATGGGTGATGCATAGCATGCCGCCGCATATCCGAATCTGGGCACAAATACAAATGCAATGACACTGCGCCCAATCATCTCCATGATGCCTGCCAGTATGGCAAAGCCGCTGTATCCCATACCCTGCATCGCAAAGCGGTATACATTCACGATAGTCAGGAAGAAGCCGAAGGCCGCATCCACTACCAGGAAATATTTAGCCATGGTTATGATCTGCGTTTCA
This sequence comes from Agathobacter sp., assembly GCA_963651635.1. Taxonomy (GTDB): domain Bacteria; phylum Bacillota; class Clostridia; order Lachnospirales; family Lachnospiraceae; genus Darwinimomas. The sequence goes on along the minus strand of CAVJQN010000182.1, from coordinate 2,180 downwards.
TCCGCATCAAGGAAGAAATGACAAAGAATATCTCCGAATACCAGCATCAGCACTATACCGACCGCGGAATATGCAAAGCCGAGCCACATAGCCTTCAGGACGCCGTCCTTGACGCGATCGAATTTGCCTGCACCGACATTCTGCCCGGAGAAGGTCGCCATGGTGCCTCCCAGCGCATCATACGGTGTGTAGAAAAACATCCTTATCTTGTTTCCCGCTGTTACTGCCGCGACTGCCATATATCCGAGTCCGTTGACCGCTGTTTGCAGGATGACGGAGCCTATCGCCGTGATGGAATATTGCAGCCCCATGGGCAGTCCCATCCTGAGCAGGCGTCTGATGCAGGTCATGTCAAGACGCAGCTCTTCAGCTGTACAGTGCACTATATCAAAGTGCCTGTACATATATACGGCGCACAAAACTCCTGATACGAGCTGGGATATAACTGTCGCCAGAGCAGGACCCTCTACTCCCATGCCGCACATGAGCACGCTTGCCAGATCCAGCACGATATTGAGCCCTGATGACAGCAGCAGAAAATATACCGGAGTTTTCGAGTCGCCGAAGGAACGGACTATGCTGGATGTCAGATTGTAAAGGATGGTAGCCGGTATGCCTGCGAATATGATGAATATGTATGTATATGCATATTGATATATATCATCCTGCGTATTCATCAGGCGCAGTATCCTGCCGGTCAGGAGGCAGACGGCTATGGTAAGCACCACGGAGATTACTGCCGAGATCCACATGGCGTTGGCTATAAACTTCCTCATCCTGTGCATATCTCCCGCTCCGAAGAACTGGGAGACAGGTATGCAGAAGCCCGCACATATACCCGTGCAGAAGCCTATGATCATGAAATTGATAGCACCTGTCGAACCGACTCCGGCGAGAGCTAAGACGCCGAGGTATTTTCCGACCACTATGGTATCTACCATGCTGTAAAACTGCTGGAAGAGATATCCCAGCAGCATGGGCAGAGCAAAACGTACAATATGCCCGAGGACAGAGCCCTCGGACATATTGACTGCAACACTTTTCTTTTCTGTGCTTTTCATTGTTTCATCTCAATCAACGGATGTATAACCGTTCCTTTGATTATATGCCTCGCAGATCGCATTGGTATTCTTCAGCAGGATATAGTCGCCGTAGAATGAGCCGACGCAGCAGATAAGGATACCGAGCACCTTCCAGAGAAGTATATGCGATCCGTCCTCTTCTATCGTGATACCGTAGCTTGCCGCATTCTTCGACAGACGATTGCCGAGCTTGTAGAGCCAGTACAGATAGTAGAATCCGCATGTCACAAATGACAGGAGCAGATATACAACCAGTCCCGGCGTGTTCTCGTCGTCATCGGCACAGGCGATATTTACATCTCTCGCTATGGCATACAGATTGTAATATGCATATATGCCGCATGTGATGATGCTGAGAAGCACTACTGTAACAACATTGCGGTTGGTAGGCAGAGCATGTCCGGCTGCATTTGCCGTGCTGGCTGCCTTTGTCTCTCCGACTGCATTGCCGAGAGTATCTTCAACATCCGTTACAGCCTCGCTCATAGAGCTCTCGGCTGCTGCAAAGGCGCCCTTCGTGGCGTCCTCAGCCTTTCCGATAAACTCCTTTGCATGCTCTCCTGCCCTGTCGGCGCCTTCCTTTATATCCGACTTTGCCTGCTCAAAGGCATCCTTGTATACACTTTTTTCGCCGTTGCCTTCAGCCTCCGGCTCTGCCTTTGCTCCGCATTCCGGGCAGAACCTTGCGCCGTCCTCAAGCTGTGTTCCACATTCCTTACAGAACATAACGTCCTCCTTATCTGATGCAAATTGCACCTGTCAGCATCCTCACCAACCTCATACCTGTCAATGCCAAAGCCCTGATATACCATCCGACAGTCCTGTGATGATTTTGATTATCATACCATCCTGCGGATGAAATACAACTATATCACCGCCGCCGTACATCCTTATTGCATATACCGCCAGATACATAGCTGCGGCCGCCGTCAGAAAATATCTTATCTGCCGACTGTCGAACCTGCGTCGGAAAAACCATAGTACCGCAAGCAGTATCGGGAACCAGAACAGCGGATGATAGTGAAATGCCGCCCTGATATCTCCGAGTGACAGCGCCAGCAACGCACGGCTGATCCCGCATCCCGGGCAGGAAATCCC
>CAVJQN010000181.1:2280-5381 GCA_963651635.1 Agathobacter sp. | reverse complement strand
GCAAGAAGGGAGCATCCAGATGAATGTTCATGAATATCAGGCAAAGGAGCTGCTGAGAGACTACGGCGTGCCGGTGCCGTCAGGACATCTGGCTTTAACTTCCGATGAGGCGGCAGATGCGGCGGGCAACTACGGCGGCAGATGCGTGCTCAAGGCGCAGGTACACAGCGGCGGACGCGGCAAAGCGGGCGGCGTGAAACTGGTGCAGGACGCAGATGAGGCAAAGAAGGTCGCATCCCAGATGCGCGGCATGAAGCTGGTCACGAAGCAGACCGGCCCGCAGGGCAAGATCGTGCACAAGCTGCTGGTCACGGAGGCTGTGGACGTAAAGACGGAGTACTATCTGAGCGTGACCGGGGATAATGAAAATGCCGGTCTTATCATAGTCGTATCGGCAGACGGCGGTGTGGAGATCGAGGAGACGGCAAAGACGCATCCCGAGAGGATAGCCAAGATACCGGTCAGCGCGGTAGAAGGCTTCAAGCGCTATGAGGGGCTGAGAGCGGCAGGCGTGCTGGGACTCAAGGGTGAGCATGCCGAGGAGCTGATACGTATGCTTGCGGCGATGGTAAAGCTCTATCTCGAAAAGGACTGCTCGCTGGTGGAGATCAATCCGCTAGTGCTCACACAGGAGGACAAGCTACTGTGCCTCGATGCCAAGATTAATTTTGATGATAATGCAATCTTCCGTCATCCCGATATAGCCGCGCTCAAGGACGAGCTGGAGGAGGATCCGATGGAGCTGCGGGCGCAGAAGCACGGCTTAAGCTATGTGCATCTGACAGGCAATATCGGGTGTCTTGTCAACGGCGCGGGACTTGCCATGGCGACCATGGATATCATCAATGCCGCAGGCGGCAGCGCAGCCAATTTCCTCGATGTGGGCGGCAGTGCTACCACGGAGAAGGTCACGGCGGCATTTGAGATACTGCTGTCGGATGAGCATGTGCAGGCGATATTTGTCAATATATTCGGCGGCATCATGAAGTGCGATATCATCGCAGAGGGAGTAGTCGCCGCAGCACGCGAGACCGGCATACAGGTGCCGCTGATAGTGCGCCTTGAGGGAACGAATAAAGAGCGCGGACAGCAGATATTAAAGGAATCCGGGCTGGAGATCATCGCGGCATCGGATATGGCGGACGGAGTACACAAGGCGGTCGCGGCAGCGCACCCGCTGACTGATGAGAAGGGAGCGTGCGGAAGATGAGCATACTGGTCGGAAAAGACACAAGGCTGCTCGTACAGGGCATCACGGGCAAGCAGGGCTCCTTTCATACGGAGCAGATGCAGGAGTACGGGACATGCGTCGTAGGCGGCGTGACTCCGGGCAAGGGCGGACAGACATTTCTGGGAGTGCCTGTATTTGAGACAGTGGCGGAGGCTGTGGAGGCGACTGGCGCCAATGCGTCCATCATCTATGTGCCGCCGAGATTTGCGGCTGACTCCATCATGGAGGCGGCAGACGCGGGTATACCGCTCGTCATATGCATCACCGAGGGTATACCGGTGCTGGATATGGCAAGAGTTAAGCACTATCTCGCAGGAACAGGGACGCGGCTCATAGGTCCCAACTGCCCCGGCATCATCACACCCGGAGAGTGCAAGATAGGCATCATGCCGGGATATATACACAAGGCAGGACATGTAGGCGTCATCTCGCGTTCCGGAACGCTGACATATGAGGTCGTAAAGCAGCTCTCAGACCGCAATATCGGTCAGTCTACGGTCATAGGCATCGGCGGAGATCCGATCAAGGGTATGGGCTTTGTCGATGTATTGGCGGCATTTGAGGCGGATCCCGACACCTACGCGGTGGTCATGAACGGAGAGATAGGCGGAAGCGGCGAGGAAGAGGCGGCTGAGTTTATCAAAAATCACATGACCAAGCCGGTGGCGGCATTTATCGGAGGGCAGTCTGCCCCCGCAGGCAAACGCATGGGTCATGCAGGCGCGATCATCTCGGGAGGCAAGGGCAGCGCGGCAGGCAAGATAGCGGCGCTGAAGGATGCAGGCGTGGCAGTTGCCATGACTCCGGATATGGTAGGCGAGACTGCGGCGGCGCTCTTTAAGGAGCGCGGCATCCTTACGTCTGTACAAAACAGCCGGTGAGGTGCTATTCTGTATGACGGCAACGCCAAGTAAGTAAGAGGAGAAATACTGATGAATACTGCATCTATACTGGAGACAATGATGATCCTGTGCTTCGGCATCTCATGGCCGCTGTCGATAGCACGCATGTACAAGAGCCGCACGACAGGCGGCAAGAGCGTGCTTTTCAGCTGCTTTATCCTGATAGGCTATCTGTGCGGGATCGCGTCAAAGATGATGACGCACAATTACAATCTTGCATTCGTATTCTATATCATCAACACTTGCATGGTGACGATAGATATACTGCTGTGGTTCCGCAATCACAGATATGAGATGGAGGATCGCTGAGAACAAAGCTGCGACAGGCATGAAGAGAAAACACCCGCGATATACCTTGCAAGGGGTATACCGCAGGTGTTTTTTGATTTATATGAAAGTTCTATGCTGCGCGCATATGTCACTGGGCAGATGCACGATATTACGGGATGATCTCGACGCGTATCGTATTGGAATTGCCTGACTTGCCGGTGATCTGACCTGCCGTGAGGACTATATTGTCGCCAGGCGTGAGATCGAGGACCTTCTTGGCGGTGCGTACCGCATGATAGAAGAGCACCTCGGTATTGCTGTATTCCTCCGTCCTGACGGGTGTGACGCCCCAGCTGAGATTCAGCTTGCGCCATACGCGGTCGCGGGTCGTGATGCCGACGATATCTACCGGGCAGCGGAAGCGGCTTACGAGACGCGCCGTCTTGCCTGAAAGAGAGTTGATGACGATGCCCTTGGCCTTGACATCGATAGCCATCGCGCAGGATGCATGAGATATCGCATCGCTGCTGTCCTTGATGACATATTCCGTGCCGTGGAAGATCTTGACATAGTCGATGCTGTTCTCCGTATATTCACATATCTCCGCCATGTTCTTGACCGCCTCGACGGGATACTTGCCTGCAGCCGACTCGCCGGAGAGCATCACCGCGCTCGTTCCGTCATAGACGGCATTGGCG
>CAVJQN010000181.1:0-2270 GCA_963651635.1 Agathobacter sp. | reverse complement strand
CCGATATCTCAGCACGGGTGGGACGCGGGTTATTGATCATGGACTCCAGCATCTCGGTAGCCGTGATGACGCGCTTGCCCAGCAGGCGGCACTTGGAGATGAGCATCTTCTGTACCGCAGGCAGCTCCACAAAGGGGATCTCCACGCCCAGATCGCCGCGGGCGACCATGATGCCGTCAGCCACCTCGCATATCTCCTCTATATTGTCTACGCCGGACTGATTTTCTATCTTGGCTATGATATCTATATTCTCGCCGTCGTGCTCGTTGAGGAACGAACGCAGCGCGATCATATCGGACTTGTTGGATACAAAGGATGCCGCGACGAAGTCCACGTCATTCTGGATGCCGAAGAGCAGATCCTCCTTGTCCTGCTCGGAGAGATACTCGCCCTTGAGCACGTGATTGGGGAAATTCATGCTCTTGCGGTCGGATATCACGCCGCCTGTGATGACGTCGCAGATGGCATTGTGTCCGGTCAGCTCGCGTACCTTAAAGACGAGCAGTCCGTTGTTGACAAGGATGGTTGAGCCGACCTTCAGCTCGTCCACCAGCCCCTTGTAGTTGACTGAAACTATATGCTCATCTCCCTCGATATCATCTGTCGTGAAGATGAATGTATCGCCGTCTTTGAGTACTGCCTTGCCTTCCCTGAAGGTCTTGATGCGGTACTCCGGTCCCTTGGTATCAAGCATGATGGCGATGGGCAGATCAAGCTCCTCGCGTACCTTTTTGATCAGGTCGATCTTGCGCTGATGCTCCTCATGTGTGCCGTGAGAGAAGTTCAGACGAGCCACGTTCATGCCTGCCTTGCACATCCTGGTGAGGGTCTCCTCTGTCTCGCTGGCGGGGCCGATGGTGCAGATGATTTTTGTCTTTCTCATTGATTTCCTCCGTGAAATCTTCTGATTGTTCTTTCCTCTACTGTTGTCTGCCCACATTATAATTTGTCATAGCGCCATATGCAAGGTATACAAAAAGTGAAATAAATATCAAGCAATTTTTACATGAACCGTGTATTTTGACACCCGAAGCATCTTGACCCGGTCTACTCCACGTCCTGCAGAGCTGCGACATCCTCCTCGCCGGTACGTACCTTGACTACTCTGGCGACATTATAAACAAAGATCTTGCCGTCGCCGATATGGCCTGTATAAAGAGCCTTCTTGGCTGTTTCGATGATCTTGTCTACGGGGATTTTCGAGATGATGACCTCGACCTTCACCTTGGGCAGCAGCGTGGAGTCAACGACGGCACCTCGGTAGCGCTCTGTGGATCCTTTCTGGATACCGCAGCCCATGACCTGCGTCATGGTCATGCCGGTGACACCCAGATCGTTCAAGGCTCTCTTCAGATCATCAAACTTGGACAGACGGCAGATGATCGAGACCTTGTGCATACCGGTATCGAGAGCAGGTACAAGCGGCGTCTCGGAAGCGACCTTGATCGCGGCATTTTTCTGAGCATCCGATGCCATCTCGTAGGTGTTCTGACCCAGATCTGTATTCTCATTGACGCTCATCTCCATGTTGGTGACATCCGTGATGGCAAAACCGGAGTATGCGCTGGCGAGACCATGCTCATGTATATCAAGGCCGTCTATCTCCACCTGCTCGGGTACGCGCAGCCCGATGGTTTTGTCTATCAGTTTGAAGGCGATGTACATCACGATCAGCACATAGGCATCGATAGCGACTATTCCGATTACCTGAGTGATGAGCTGTGTGAAGCCGCCTCCGTAGAAAAGTCCCGCTCCGACACCATTGGCGCCGGTAGAGAAGAGCCCAACCGCAAGCGTCCCCCAGATGCCGTTGGCCATATGCACGGATACGGCACCCACCGGATCGTCGATTCTGGCAACATTATCGAAAAACTCAACAGACAGCACTACCAGAATTCCTGCTACAAAGCCGATGAAGAACGAGCCTGCCGGCGAGACACAGTCGCATCCTGCGGTTACGGCGACGAGACCTGCCAGTGCTCCGTTGAAGGTCATGGATACATCGGGCTTGCCGTAGCGAACCCAGGTAAATATCATCGTGACGACCGTGGCGACAGCTGCCGCCATGTTCGTCGTCATAAATGCATTGGAGGCATTGACGGCATCCTCAGCCGTGGCCATGGAGGCTGTAGAGCCGCCGTTGAAGCCGAACCAGCAGAACCAGAGGATAAATACACCGAGTGCCACCGATGTCATGTTGTGACCGGGGATGGCACGGGCTTTTCCGTCCTTGTCATATTTGCCGATACGGGGACCAAGCAGTGCAGCGC
>CAVJQN010000180.1:0-5393 GCA_963651635.1 Agathobacter sp. | reverse complement strand
TGTTTTGGCTGGTCAAAGGGTCAAAACTTCTCACGAGAGCAAGCTATTGTCGGAGTTTGAACCTTTTGACCCTTGTATCATATTACTGTCTCCAGCTGAGATGATGGAGCTGTCCGCTTTCCTCGAGATTTGCAAAGTCCATCTGCCTCATCGCCTCGTATAATATGACTGCAACGGAGTTGGCGAGATTTAGACTTCTGATGTCGTAACCCATCGGGATCCTGATGCATCTCTCGCGGTTATCCACAAGTATCTCCTCCGGTATCCCGGCGCTTTCCTTTCCGAACATGATGAAATCTCCGTCACGAAAGTCCACCTCTGCGTAGGTTTTCTCCGCTTTTGTCGTCGCGTACCATATCCGCACGTTTGGATGTTTATTAAGGAAATCTTCGTAATCCACATACTTATGCACATCCAGTTTTTCCCAGTAATCCATCCCTGCACGCTTGAGATTTCTTTCGCTCAATATGAACCCAAGCGGATATATCAGGTGCAGGGCAGAGCCGGTCGCGGCACACGTTCTTCCTATATTGCCGGTGTTGGACGGTATCTCCGGCTCATGAAGTACTATGTTTATCATTCTTACCTCTCATGTTTCACGTGAAACATTCTGTTTTCCTTTTTTCGTTTGAGTGGAGCACTTAGTGACTGCAAGCCATGAGCAAATTTCGCTGCAAGCACAGACGGAGGTTCGCCGCAGACCGCTTTGGCTGCGTGCTACGCACTTTCCAAGTGTGGGCTGCGTCTAAAGCTCTTAGTTTTCCACATTAGCTATCAGTCTCTCCATTGCCTCACAGGTTCTTGCTCCTGCTAGTCCCATCACCGCATACACATCTCCGTCGATGCGGTCTATGTATCTGCCGAACTTTCCCTGTATACCGTAGGCTCCTGCCTTGTCCATCGGCTCTCCGGTAGTCACATACTCCCGTATCTGATCGTCGCTCATATCAGTCACATGGACATGCGTTATCTCGCAGAAGGTTTCCGACTTGTCCACAGCTTTTCCACAGTATATGACTGTGACTCCGGTGCAGACCTCGTGGGCTCTTCCGGCGAAACTCCTGATCATATGAAATGCCTCTTCTTCATCTCGAGGCTTGCCGTATATCTGCCCGTCTACCACAACGATGGTATCCGATCCTATGATGATATCCCCCGGCGCGGCTTCGTTTCTCACTGCCGTCGCCTTGCCGTAGGACAGCTTCTTCACCAGCTCATGCGGATTGTCATCATGCACCTTGTGCTCGTCGAAGTGAGCTACTATCACATCGGGTTCGAAGCCGAACCTCTCCAATATCTCCTTTCGTCTCGGCGACGCCGAGGCGAGGATGATTCTGTTGCTTATCATTGTCTTTCCTCTCATTCTCGATGTTTCACGTGAAACATTTTTCAAAGCTATTCTGTTTTTAAGTTGAATGTTACTTTTTTCACTGCGCGATGATATCTTGTTTTGATACAATTGCCTTGCTGTTTACATTGTATATTCTGTTCTTGCTAAGTGTTTTAATGTTTCACGTGAAACATATGTTGAACTTATCTCAGCGGCTTCTTCGACGGCACGCCTGCCTGTCTCGGATATTTCTTTGGTGTCGCGGCAATCTTATCTATCACGAGTATCTTTCTGGGGATATCCGTCTCCGGCAGCTTCATATCTGCATCAGACGCTATCCTGCCGCCGAGCGTTTCAATCGCCTTGCCGGCATCCCTGAGCTCCTCATTTATCTCTGTCGATTTGTAGGCGATGAATACACCTCCTGTTTTAACGAACGGAAGTGTATACTCCGCGAGCGTAGAGAGGTTTGCGACTGCTCGCGATACGAGGATATCATATCTCTCACGATAATCGTTATCACGCGCCAGATCCTCCGTCCGTGAGTGTATTCCTCTCACGTTGTCCAGTCCGCGCTTTTCTGCTTCATCATTGATGAAGTCTATCCTCTTGCGCAGCGAGTCGACCAGAGTGAACCTCACCTGCGGATATACTATCGCCAGCGGTATCCCCGGAAAGCCTGCGCCCGTACCAATGTCGCAGATTCTTACACATGAACCACTGCTATCATCCACACCGCCGTCGCCACACTCACCCGCGACATCTTTCTTACCATAGCTGCTGCCGTTCGCAGTGTCGTCATGCATGATATTTTTTGCGACATTCCTGTCCGGGCTTTGTTCCTCAATATATCTTGAAATGATCTCATGCGGCATCAGACTATCGATAAAATGCTTGTTGATAACCTCGTGCATATCTGTGATGGCTGTCAGATTCATAACCTTGTTTTTTTCGATGAGATCCTCATAAAACTGCTCAAATAAGCCAATCTGTCGATCGTCCAGCTCTATACCTATACTATGTGCCTGTCTTGACAGGATGGTGGAAAACTCACTCATCATTCACTGCACCTCGCGATCCATATGCTTCTCGCCCAGATATACCAGCAGCGCAGTGATATCAGCCGGTGATACACCGGAGATACGCGCCGCCTGTCCTACCGATGAGGGACGAACCGCCTCCAGCTTCTGTCTTGCCTCCAGCCTCAGATTGTATACCTTCTGATAATCGATAGTCTCAGGTATCCTTTTTTGCTCCAGCTTCTTGAACTGCTTTATCTGCGCTTGCTGTCTGGCGATATATCCCTCATATTTGATATTTATATTGACCTGCTCCTGCACATCTGCCGGAAGCTCACTTCTGTCTTTGTCAAGTTCTTTTACTTTATAGTAGTCCAGCTCGGGGCGTCTTATCAGCTCTGCCAGAGACGCTCCTGTCTTCAGAGAATTCGAGCCCATACGAGCCAAAATTTCATTCACCGATGGGGATTCTCCTATCCTGACATGCGAGATTCTTTCGGTCTCCTGCTGTATCAATTCCTGCTTAGCCCGCGTCCTTGCGTACTTTTCATCGCTTACAAGGCCTATTTCATGACCGACGTGAACGAGCCTCAGGTCGGCATTATCCTGCCTGAGCATCAGTCTATACTCCGCCCGTGATGTCATCATGCGGTACGGCTCATGGCTCTCCTTGGTGACGAGGTCATCTATCAGCACTCCTATATATGCCTCGCTGCGATCCAGCACTACGGGATCTCTGCCCAGCACCTTCATAGCGGCATTGACTCCTGCCATAAAGCCCTGCACCGCCGCCTCCTCGTATCCGGAGCTTCCGTTGAACTGTCCGGCAGCAAAAAGTCCGGGGAGCTTTCGAAACTCCAGACTCAGCTTCAGCTGTCTGGCATCGATGCAGTCATATTCTATCGCATACGCGTTTCTCACGATCTTCGCATGCTCGAACCCGGGCAATGTATGGATCATATCATGCTGCACGTCCTCCGGCAGCGATGACGACATGCCCGACAGATATACCTCGTGAGTATACAGCCCCTCCGGCTCTACAAATATCTGATGTCTGTCCTTGTCCGGGAACTTCACTACCTTATCCTCGATGGACGGGCAGTATCTGGGGCCGGTTCCCTTGATGGCACCCGAAAAGAGGGGCGATCTGTCTATATTGGCACGTATGATCTCATGCGTCCGCTCGTTAGTATAGACGAGATAGCAGCTGACCTGCTCCTTTTGCACTGATGCGGGATCCGTATCAAATGAAAATGGGACTATCGGCACATCGCCCTTTTGCTCCTCCATCACGCTCCTGTCGATGGTATCTCCGTCCACGCGAGCCGGAGTACCTGTCTTGAAGCGGTACATGGTGATGCCGTTGGCTATCAGCGAATCCGTCAGATGTGTCGCGTTCTTCAGTCCGTTCGGACCTGTATACTCGCTGACATCCCCGAATATACAGCGCGCGTTGAGATATACCCCGGTCGCCAGCACGACCGCCTTTGCGTGATATCTCGCGCCGGACACAGTCTTGACCCCGCAGCATATGCCGTCATCTACTATCAGCTCACTGACCTCCGCCTGCTTGATAGTAAGATGCTCCTGCGCCTCCATCACCTGACGCATACGCCGTGTATATGCCTGCTTGTCCGCCTGTGCGCGCAGAGAATGAACCGCGGGACCCTTGGAAGCGTTGAGCATCTTGGACTGGATAAATGTCGCGTCTATATTGTGTCCCATCTCCCCGCCGAGCGCGTCCAGCTCGCGAACGAGATGTCCCTTGCTCGTCCCGCCTATATTCGGATTGCAGGGCATGAGCGCTATCGAGTCTACACTGACCGTAAATACGATGGTCTCCAGTCCCAGTCTCGCGCATGCCAGCGCCGCCTCACATCCGGCATGTCCTGCGCCGACGACCGCTATGTCGTAATATTCATCTATCTGTGACATATCACTTCCTCACTTGCCCATACAAAATCTCGAAAATATCTCATCTATGATCTCATCGCCCACCTGCTCACCGATGATGCTGCCGAGATCCTCATATGCCGCCGTCAGGTCTATGGAAAAGAAGTCCTCCGGCTGCCCGGTCTCTATGCTCTCAAGCACCATTTCAAGCGACTTATCCGCATCTATCAGCGCCTGCTTGTGCCGAAGAGATGTGATCATGATCTGGTCAGCATCCCCCAGCGCCCCTGTAAAGAACATATCCCTGATAGTCTCCGTGAGCTCGTCCAGTCCGCTCCCGTCCCGCGCGGAAAATGCAATCACCGGAGCGTCGGTCATAGCCTTGATTTCCTGTATGTTCACCGCAGTCTTCAGATCGGACTTGTTTACCAGAACTATACATTTTCGTACATGATGTCCATGTTCAACAGCATGTCCATCAGGATTACAGCTGCTTTTTATTTCCTCATCCTCCGAGACCTCAGATGGGCAGGATACTGATGGCGTAAAGCCATGTGCCATGCCTCCCGACATTTTCAGTATCTCCAGATCCTCCTCCATCAGCTTCGCCGCGCCGTCGATGACACACAGCACCAAATCGGCATCTCTGGCGGCATTGTGCGCTCTCTCCACGCCTATCCTCTCTACGACATCATCGCTGTCCCTCAGTCCCGCCGTATCCGTCAGGTTGATGCTCACGCCGGACAGTCTGATATGCTCTGTCAGTGTGTCCCGTGTGGTGCCCGGTATCTCGGTCACTATGGCTCTGTCGCTGTGCGTCAGGAGATTATAGATGGACGATTTGCCGGCATTTGGCCGACCTATGATGACAGTATCTATGCCGCTTTTCATGATGATTCCGGCATCGGCATCCCTCAGAATCTTATCTATACGGCTCTTTACGCTCTCAACCTTTGATCGCAGCTCCTCAGGATAGCCGTCCAGATCATAGTGCTCCGGATCATCAAGCGCCGCCTCTATATATGCTATCTCGTATCTGAGCTTCTCTCTCAGGTGCTTTACTGCCTGCGACAGCCCGCCCTTGAGCTGCTTCATGCCTGCCTTGAGTGCATACGAGCTCTCCGCATCTATCACATCTATGACCGCCTCTG
>CAVJQN010000179.1:0-5415 GCA_963651635.1 Agathobacter sp. | reverse complement strand
GTGCGGATATATGTCCCCTTGGAACACTCCACCGTCATCTCTATATCCGGCAGCTCCATGCGTTCTATCGTGATGCTGTATATCTGCACGTGTCTGGGCTGTCTTTCGACCTCGCGCCCCTGACGCGCCAGATCTACGAGCTTCCTGCCGCCGATCTTCACCGCCGAGTACATCGGCGGTATCTGGTCATATCCGCCCTCAAAGCTCTCTATCGCCGCTCTGACCGCCTCTTCAGTGAGCATTGCCGCGGCAGCTTCGTCCCCTCCGATGACGCGTCCCGAGATATCCTGCGTATCCGTCTCGATACCCAGCCGCATGACCGCCCGATATGTCTTGTCCGCGTCGGTCATCATCGATACCAGTGCCGTCCCCGAGCCTATGCATACCGGCAGCACACCTGTCGCGTCAGGATCGAGCGTCCCCGTATGTCCCGCCTTGCGAGTCCTGAATATCCCGCGTATGCACGCCGCGACATCCATAGAGGTATATCCGCCCTCCTTGTTGACTATGACTATCCCGTTCACAGCTGCTTCCTTACATACTCTCTCAGCCTTGCACTGTCGCGCTCTATATCGCCTGTCTCAAAGCCCGCCGCGTGCACGTGTCCGCCGCCGCCGAAGCATTGCGCTATGGCACTCACATCGGTACTGTCGGACGATCTGAGGCTGCATTTGTATGACATATCGTCCAGCTGATAGAAAAATGCAGTCACGCGCACTCCGTCCGTCTCACGCAGACGCGCCACTATGCCGTCCAGCTCTATCGCAGCCACTCCGAACTCCTCCTGCTCCGCCTTGGTGATGATGCAGGTCAGGTACTGATCGTCCAGATCCAGCTGCGCCTTCTGGAGCGCGTGTCCCGTGATCCTCTGCTGTGCAAAGGTCTTGCTGAAGAACGTATATGATACGATCCAAGGGAAGTCTATCCCCAGCTCTATCAGCGCCCCCGCGATATCCATAGTCTTCTTGCTCGTGCTGGAGTACTGAAATACCCCGGTATCATGCACGATGCCTGTATACAGACACTCCGCAGTCTGTTTGCTGACCTTATCCGAATCCAGCAGCTCATAGACCAGCTCGCAGGTCGAGCTGGCGCTCGGGCGCACTATACCGCCGTTTGTAAAGGGAGCATTGGTATCATGATGATCCACGCAATAGGTATCGCGGGCATGCTCCGTGAGCGCCTGAAACTTACCAAGTCTGGATATCTGAGCCGTGTCAAGTGCGATGAACAGATCGTACATCTTCCCGTCCATATCGGCGGGATCCGTGTGTGTCTCGGCAAAGCCTCTCATAAATGAGAACTTCTCCAGACATTTTCCCCGATATACATCCACCTGCTTTCCGGGATAGTTGTCCAGTATATAGCTGCGCAGTCCCAGACAGGAGCCGATGGAGTCCCCGTCGGGGTTCACATGCCCCGCCAGCGCGATGGTGTCGGCTCTTTCGATTCTTTCGAGCAGTTCATTCATATTTATCCTCCGGGGTGTCTACATGATTAGCCTTATCATGGCTGATGACCTCGTCTATCAGGCGATCCATCCTCACACCGTATTCCATGGATTTGTCGAGCACGTATCTCAGCTCCGGCGTATTGCGCAGATTGACTCTGGCAGCCAGCTCGCGGCGTATGAAGCCGTTGGCGCTGTTCAGCCCCTCCAGCGTCTCCTTCTGCCGCTCCTCATCGCCCAGCACGCTGATATATACCGTCGCAAACTTCAGATCGGTAGTCACATTCACATCCGTCACCGAGGTCATCGGATCCACACGCGGGTCCTTGAGCTCTCCTATGATGAGGGACAGCTCCTTTTGCACCTCAGAGTTGATCCTGATATTTTTTATGCTGTTCTTTCTCATAAGTACTCCTTTCGGTGAAAATGCGGGCAGCCGGTGCGGGTACCGCCCGCAGACGCATGCCCGCATCTGTTTTTTATCTTGGTACTAGGGTACAAACATAAGTAAGAAGCTCGCGGTTCGCTGTTTCCACTCTGACTTCGTGCTGTCGCACTCGTCAATCGTGGACAGCTATCGCATGGCACTCTGTAGTCTGCTCTCGCTTCGCGATAGCAGAACACGAGTGCTCAGCCTCTCGGCACCTCGACCATGATATAGCCCTCGATCTGATCCTCTACCTGGATATCATTGAACCCGTCAAATACCAGACCGCACTCATATCCCGCCTTGACTTCCTTGACATCATCCTTAAATCTCTTGAGAGACGCGAGGCTGCCCTCGTATACCTGCTCGCCCTCTCTGGTGATGCGGATCTTGCAGTCTCTCTGGAGCTGTCCGTCGAGTATATAGCTTCCGGCGATATTGCCCACGTCGGACGCCTTGAATATCTGACGTATCACGGCATGACCGATCACCTTCTCCTCATATACGGGAGCCAGCATACCCTTCATAGCGCGCTCTACATCATCGATAGCCTGATAGATGACATTGTACAGCTTGATCTCCACCTTCTCGCGCTCTGCCGTAGCCTTGGCGGTAGCGTCCGGCTTGACATTGAAGCCGATGATGATCGCGCCGCTGGCGCTCGCCAGATTGACATCCGACTCGCTGATAGCGCCGACCGCGCCGTGGATGACCTTCGCCTGCACCTCGTCGTTGGAGAGCTTGACAAGCGATGTCCTGACAGCCTCCACGGAGCCCTGCACATCCGCCTTGACGATGATAGGCAGCTCCTTCACATTGCCCGCCTGTATCTGGCTGAAGAGATCGTCGAGGCTCATCTTCGCCTTCGTCTCCTCCAGGAGCTTGTTCTTGTTCTCCGCGATAAATGTGGCCGCGAAGTCCTTTGCGTCCTTGTCCGTCTCGGTAGCGACGAAGACCTCGCCTGCCTCCGGCACCTTGTCCAGTCCGAGTATCTCTACCGGGGTAGACGGTGTGGCGCTCTTGACCCTCTGACCCTTGTCATTGACCATCGCACGCACCTTGCCTGAGCATGCGCCGGCCGCGATGAAGTCACCTACATTCAGCGTACCCTTCTGTACCAGCACGGTAGCTACCGGGCCGCGTCCCTTGTCCAGCTTCGCCTCGATCACGATACCTCTTGCCAGACGGTTCGGATTGGCCTTGAGCTCGTCGATATCCGCTGTCAGCAGTATCATCTCCAGAAGGGACTCGATGCCCTCGCCCGTCTTTGCCGATACAGGACAGAACGGAGTGGAACCGCCCCAGTCCTCGGAGATGACTCCCTGCTCGGAGAGCTCCTGCTTTACTCTGTCTATATTGGCATCGGGCTTATCTATCTTGTTGATGGCGACGACGATATCTACGCCTGCCGCCTTCGCATGATTGATCGCCTCGATGGTCTGCGGCATGACGCCGTCATCGGCTGCCACCACGAGCACCGCGATATCCGTAGACTGCGCGCCTCGCATACGCATCGCCGTAAATGCCTCATGTCCGGGCGTATCGAGGAATGTGATCATACGGTCGTTGATCTTTACCTGATATGCACCGATCGCCTGAGTGATGCCGCCCGCCTCGTGGCTGGTGACATTGGTCTGGCGTATCTTGTCCAGCAGAGAAGTCTTGCCGTGGTCTACATGACCCATGACGCAGACGACAGGCGGACGCTCCACCATGTTCGCCTCGTCCTCCTCGTCCTCCTTGAGCAGCTCGGCGATGACATTGATCTTCTCCTCCTTGCTGCAGAGGATATCATGCTCCAGTGCGATCTCCTCAGCCTTCTCATAGGTGATCTCGGTATTGACCGTGACTATCTCGCCCTTCATGAACAGATCCTTGATGATCGCTGCCGCCTGCAGCTTCATCCGGTCTGCCAGATCCCTGATGGTGATGCTCTCGGGGATAGTGATCTCCTTGATCTCCTCTACTACCTCAGCCGGCTTTGCCGCAGGCTTGATGAAGGGATGCTTGGAGACTCTGCCGCCGGTCTTTACCGGACCGTCCTCTGTGCGATGCCTCTTGTCATTTTTGTCCTTGTAGCTGTTTCTCGTCTGCTTCTGTCCGACATTCTTCTTGGAGAAATCGCCTGACACAGCACCTGCTCCCGCCTGAGCGCCGCCGAACGGTCTCCTGCCCGAGGGATCTCCCGGTCTCGCTGTACGGTTGTCGCGGCTAAAGCGCTGTCCGCCCGCACCCGGAGCAGGTCTCTGCCCCTGATTAGTTCCTGTCTGGCGCTGTCCGTTGACTATATAGCCGCGCTGACCTCCGGTGCGGCCTCCCTGAGCACTGCCTGCGCCGCGCTGTCCCTGATAGCCGCCCTGAGTGCCTCTGCGGTCACCGCCGCGATTGTCAAAGCCTCTGCGGTCGCCGCTGCGGCTGCCTGCATTTCTGCCTCCCTGAGCGGTCGAGGTATCGGATGTTGTGGTTCTCGGCTTTAGGTTGGCGAAGATATTGCCGAGCTTGGTCACGGAGGTACGTCCTTCAAGGAGCGGAGCCTTGTGGGTCGCGGGTGTATCCTGCTTGGGCGCGGCAGTCTGGGCGGTGCTGCCTGATGCAGCCGCGTCCTGTGCGGAGGTATCGTGCGGCTGTGCGCTCTGTGCGGGCTTTGATGCGGCATCGCCCGCTGTCGGTGCAGTCTTGGACGCAGCCTGTACCTGAGTATCGGAGGTATGCGTACTCTGGGCAGACTGAGTCTGTGCCTGCGAGGTATGTGCGCTCTGGGCAGACTGAGCCTGTGCGGATGCACCCTGTGTCTGCGCCGTCTTGTCCTCGGGCTTCGCCGTCTGCGGCATATCCGGCTTTTTACCGGTCTGCGTTGCGGGTCTTGCCTGCTGAGCGCCCGTCTGCTGCGGTGCACCTGCCGGCTGCGTCACCTGTGTATAGCGTCCGCCTGCCTGCCCGCCTCTCGTCTGACCGGGCTGCTGCGGACGATTGTGTCTGGACTGCTGCTGAGCATTCTGCGGGCGAAATACCGCCGTGAACCGCTTCTTCTTCGGCTCCTCCGGCGCTGCTGCCTGCTCTGCGCTCTTTTGTCCTTCCTGTGCCACCGGCTTGTCCTCCTGCCTTGCGCCGCCTTCCGGCGCTGTCTCTGTCCCTGCCCTGTCGGTTTTCTCCGGCTGCGGCTCTGATGCATGCCCGCCCTGCGGCTTCTCCTGCGACCTGTCTGCCGCCTCAGCCCCGGTCTTAGCCTGTTCCTGAGATTTGCTCTCAGCCTTTTCAGACTTGCTTTCGGTCTTCTCGGGCATGCTTTCGGTCTTCTCAGCCTTGCCCTCCGGCTGTTCCTTCCTGCCCGAGGCTTTTGCCGCGCCCGTCTGCGCGGCTCCGCCCGAACCCGACGAACCGAAGTGGTTTCTGACCATCTGTGCCTGCTCCGGCGTCACATTGGAGCTGTGCGTGATGCCGTCCACGCCCTTTTCCTTGAGAAAAGCAAGCACCTCCTTATTTGTTCTGCCCAGCTCCTTTGAAAGTTCGTTTACTCTCAATACAATACCTCCGCTAA
>CAVJQN010000178.1:4804-5460 GCA_963651635.1 Agathobacter sp. | reverse complement strand
ACCGTCGGCTCTGGTCAGCGGCGCTACCTCCTCGCAGTCAAATGTCGCATATGCCTTGGAGATGCTGTCCCTTAGCTCCTCCTCACTGAAGTCGTCAAGGAGCAGGCGCATCACGCGATACGCAATCTCGTTATATGACGCTCCCTTCATATCGGCAGGCGCAAAGTCAAATGCAGGTATCTCCTCCGGCATGAAGAGACCCCCGTCTGCCGCCAGTCCCTTCAGTATAGCCTCGGAGGGCGTCACACCCTGCTCTCCGCCTCTTGTGCTCTGATATCTCATGTTTCTTCCTCGTGTCGGTCTTGTTATATAAATCTATGCCTGCATCTGCAGACCATGTACTGTCCCATTGATACCGGATTGCTGCGCGCATTGCGCTCCCGCAATCCTGCAAAACATCAGAAGTGTCTGCCGCCGCTGCCGCCGCCTCCGTGCGTGGTGCCGGACGAGCCGACATGCGTCGAGCTTCTGGGATGTGACGATCCGCCGCCGCCCGAACTCCTTTGTCTGGGGATCGGCACTCTCGTCACCTGCGTATTGAGCAGATCGTCCGCTGTCTGATTGAAGGCAAATGCCGTCGTGGCCATATATGCCTTGGTGCTCGCCATCGCCTGACTGTGCTCATTTTTCATGCCGTACTCGCTGCGGATATTCCT
>CAVJQN010000178.1:1142-4794 GCA_963651635.1 Agathobacter sp. | reverse complement strand
CCCGCCAGCACCGAGCCTACCAGCGTCAGAGGGTTAAAGGACTTCTTTTCCGACTTGCCTTCCCCGGGCAGATCCGGTCCCTCGTTGTAGTATCTCTCGACCTGATCTATCACGCGAAGCGTCGCAGATGCATACTCTCCGTCTGCGAGCCTGTCCCACAGCTCGTCGTCCAATTGCAATATCTCCATCAGGCGCTCATCGCTCAGATAGTCGATCATATCGCCCGTGGTCGATATATAGCAGTCGCGCTCTTCCATATCTATCATAAACAGGAGCCCCGACTTCTCATCGCCTATCCCGAAGCCGCCATAGTCGTAGAAGTCGTCCGTGTACTCCGCCTGCGTCTTGCCTTCCTTGTCATAGGTCGTCAGCACGACGAAGTCCATATTCATCCTGCCGACCAGCTCGGTGAGCTGTTCCTCGAGCTGCTGCTTCTCCGACTGGCTGAAGAGCCCCGCCTCGTCATAGACCTTCTGCGACGGGCTCGCCCATACCGCCGCAGACAAAGCAAGCGTGATGAGGAGAACCAGCATCGAAAGCATTGTCTTTGATCTTTTGATGTTCATATCTATCCTCCTCTCTGCTTACAGGAAGTACCAAAGCGCTGTGAGCGCCGCAAATACAACCGCTGCCGTCACGCCCGCCGCAGTAAGAGCCGCCTTCTTCAGCTTGCCTGCATCCACCGGAAGCTCGCCTATCGGCTTGCCCGTCTGCCCGTTGACCGAGAAATAGTAGATCTCGCCGCTGGCCGGATCCTTGTAGGTCAGCGTCCATACCGGCATCATCGCATATTTCCATGTCGCATCTTCCAGTGTCGTATTGTCCTGCGTGACGGTCAGGTCAGTATATCCCGCGGTAGACTCCTCCAGTCTGGTGACTGCGTAGTCTCTGACCTCCTGCTCTACCTCGTCCCTGAAATCATCCGCTCCGAGATCCCGGGTCTCCGCCTGAAAGCCCGAAAGATAGCTCATGTTAAAAGGCTTGACCTTGTCCATATCAAAAGGCACTACACCCTCTACCAGCTTCTTATTTGCCTTCTTTAAGGCATTGCGCGTGATATTCTTGACCTCCATGTCCCCGTCTCTGCGTACATGGTACGTGGAGCGCTCCGTGACCTCGAAATCACCCTCTCTGCGTCTTACAACCTTCGTGCCCTGAGCGTCGATATGCCCGCCTATCCTGCATGTATAGAGCATGAACGGGAAATACACTCCGGTGACCTTCTCCATCTGATCCTTGGAGTAGAACTCATCGGGTATGTATTTCTTGCTCCTGATCCACTGCTCGAATATCTGGAGTGCATTGTCCTTGGTCACCTCAAACGGGATGATGCAGTCGGGCTTTTCTCCTCCCGTCAGCCGCCCCGGTATCAGCGCCGGGTTGTGGCAGTAATAGCAAAATGTCGCCGCCGTCGTCGCATCCGTCATGATCTGCGCTCCGCAGCTGGGGCAGTTGTAGATCTTGCCCTCGCCGTCCTGTGATGACTCACCCGTTGAGGATGTCTGCGCATCTGCCGATCCGCCTCCCGACTCTCCTTCCCGATCGCCGGGATACATCTTCAGCAGCTCCTCCTGGGTGAACTTGCTGCGGCACCAGTCGCATGTGAAATCTCCGCTGCCCGGATCGAATTTCAGTTCGCCGCCGCAATTTGGGCATTTATATGAAACTATATCCATACGGTTTTCTCCTAAGTGGGGTGGTCGGTCTCGCTAAGTACCTTTGCATGGCTCGCACTAAACTCACGCTTCGCCTTCGGCTCGCGTTCGTTAAGTGTTCTGCTCGCAAAGGCTACTAAGCTCTACCTTCGCCTGTGGCTCGGTCTCGCTAAGTACCTTTGCATGGCTCGCACTAAACTCACGCTTCGCCTTCGGCTCGCGTTCGTTAAGTGCTCTGCTCAAAATAGGGGACCCGCGGTAAGGCAGGCCCCCTTGATTGCTCAAAGATGATTATGGTCTCGGTGAGCCGCAGTTAGGGCAGAACTTGCCGGTATTGACAGCTCCGCAGCTGCATGTCCACTCTGCCGGCGCAGGCTTTGCCGAGCCGCAGTTGGGGCAGAACTTGCCGGTATTGACAGCTCCGCAGCTGCATGTCCAGCTGCCCGCTGCCGGTGCAGCCGCTCCGTTGGCCGCTCCTGCGGTCATGCCGCCCTGCGCAGCCTGTGCCTGCTGCTGATATGCCATCTGCTGTGCGTTGGTCGCGGATGCAGCTCCCATGAAGCCGCCTGCCGCTCCCATGCCCATGCCCATACCCATGAACGCCGTTCCCGCGCCGCCGGGGTTGGAACCTGCAGCACTGAGACCCTGAGCGATAGCGCTCTGCACATATCCCTCGCGCACTGACGGATCTCCCATCATAGCGCCCTGGTTTCTCATGTTGATGAGCTTCTGGCTCTCCTCGTCATAGGAGATGCTCGCTATGCCGACATTGCATACCTCAAAGCCCCTCTGCGTCTTCCACGACTCATCCAGCGAGGAGGCCATGTACTTGGAGAGCTGCTGACCCTTGCTCGTGACGAACGAGATCCTCTCGCCGTCCGCCGACATCTGGTTGATGGATGCCTGAAGCGCCTCGAGGAACTCGGAGAGATACTGCTCCGCCACATCCTCGAAATCCACCTTGTCCGCGTTCTTCGGGATGACCTCCGAGTAGAACAGTATCGGGTCGGTGATCTTGATGGAGTAGTTGCCGTGGCATCTGAGGAACAGCTCCGCGTTGTAGAAGGAGTCAAAGTAGTTGACAGCATTGGGCGTACCGAACTTCTGTCCCTTGATCTCCTGCAGGTTTATGAAATAGACCTTCTGCGCACTGGAAGGAGTACCGCCGTACTTGATACGCTGGAAGGACTCCTTTATCGCCTCACCGAACTCACCGTTGAACAGTGACGGCGCCGATGAATTGTTGACCGTATAGTAGCCCTCTTCAGCCGTATAGTCCACGACCTTGCCGCCGTCCACCAGCATCATGAACTGGTTCGGATATACATGGATCGTAGAGCCGTTGCTGACTATATTGCTGCTTGCCTTAGTGTTGGAGCCCTGTCCCGGTCTCACGGCGACACCTGAGGTAAATACTGTATCGCCTCCCATGTCGTTGGCTTCGATGACCTCCAGCCACTGATCGCCAAGACCGCTTCCGACTGCACTTGAGATTGCCTTAATAATTCCCATATTAACCTCCGTGTTCTTAAAGACTTGGTGCGCGTGAGGATAGTTTCCTCTTCCAGATGCCACTTATTTTACTATACCCGCACTGCTAAATCCACTTAAATCACACCTTGATTTTCGCCCATCCGCCGTGCCGTACGCGATATTTGAGCATCCGCGACCTGATGATCGAATCTATGTCAAAGGAGATCCACTGTCCCGTATATGTGAGCATCAGCATCGGAAATGCTGCATTGACCGGATATGCCAGCACATATGTCAACAGCGGTCTCACGATCGTCACGCTTATCAGCGATACCAGCGCGATATAGCGCACATCTCCGGCACCGCGCAGACAGCCTGACAGCACCACTCTCTTGTTTTGTGAGTAAATGCCGAACAGAATCACGATAAATGCCAGCGCCGAGCCCTCGATGACCTCGCGGTTGTCCGTAAACAGCAGCGGCAGTATGTTTCTCATCGTAGCAAATACTATAATCAGGAAAACC
>CAVJQN010000178.1:0-1132 GCA_963651635.1 Agathobacter sp. | reverse complement strand
AGGACGTGCACTGCTGTACCACCTGGTTGGTTGCGTAGGCTATGGTGCCGAGCCCCGCTACGAGCCTTCCGGTGACCATGAACCCGATTCTCATAAATGCCGTCTCGAATATGGAGCCTCCGCCTATCTTCAGCAGGCTCTCCATGGTATCTCTTTCAAATCTGATCCTTCCCGTGCCGAGCGGACACAGGTAGTTGTCCTTCCTCCTGAAAAGCTGGACTATGGCCATCACGCAGCCCGTGCAGGTTCCTATAGCCGTGGCGACCGCCGCTCCGAACACTCCCCAGGCGGGGAATCCGAAATTGCCGTTGATCAGACAGTAGTTAAAGAAGATATTTACGATGTTGGATACCATGTTCACGGCAAGCGTGATCTTCGTCCTGCCGATACCGCGCAGCGATGCGCATATGCACAGCGTCCAGCAGTTCGCCATAAATGCGCATGAGATGACCTTGAAATAGCTCTCGGCGTCCGCCAGTGTCTCTTCGTTGGCTCCGGAGAGCGTGACGAGGGCGCCCGCACCGAAGTAACCGAAGAGCATCATCAGCACGCCAACCACAGATATCAGGACCAGCGACTGCTTGACCGTGGATATCGCCTTATCCTGCTTACCCTCGCCGTAGCGTCTGGCGATGCATGCCGTAGTCCCTACACACAGCGCCTGCGCCACCACAAGCAGCAGCATCCTTGGCTGACTGCAAAGCCCGACGGCTGCTATCGCCGCCGGGCCCAGTCGTCCCACCATCATGGTATCAAATGAGTTCATCAGACTCATCAGAGCACCCTCCAGCGACGCGGGCCACGCTATAGCCATCAGCGTCTTGTAGCGCTCCTTCATCACCGGATCCTTCATATGTTCCAAAAACGGGATCTTCATATATCTCAAGCCTTTCCTTAACTATCCAATACTCCACCAAAAACGATCCCGGATTAACTCAGCATTTCCTCAATCTGCTCCTTTGGCATAAAGCCTACGGATGTGTTCTTGACCTGTCCGTTCTCAAAGAGCATCAGCGTCGGTATGCTCGCGATGCCGTACTTTCTCGACAGATCAGGCTGCTCGTCTACATTGACCTTGCCTACCTTGACCCTGCCCTCGTACTCGTCGGCTATCTGTGCCACTACCGGCGCC
>CAVJQN010000177.1:0-5769 GCA_963651635.1 Agathobacter sp. | reverse complement strand
GTGAGGAGTTTTGACCTTGAGACCCGCCAAAACATGAGTAAGTAGCCATTTTTCACAGAAAAATGAGCGAATTACGAATGTTTTGCCGGATTGCGGGAGCGCAACGCGCGCAGCAATCCGGTATCAAATACATGTATGGTTTATATCACGCTTACAGAAATACCTCGCAGTCGGGCTCTACCTTCTTGCAGTTTGCGCGTACAGCCTCCATGGTCGCTGTCTCGTCGGCACCCTCCTCAAACTCCACCTTCATCTTGAGGGTCATGAAATTGACCGTGACCTCCTTGACGCCCTCGGTCTTGGCAGCCGCCTCCTCCATCAGGTTGGCACAGTTGGCGCAGTCCACGTCGATCTTGTATGTCTTCTTCATCTCTGGTTCTCCTCGTTTTACTCGGTTTTTGTCTGCCGGAGCGTTTACAGGTTTCAGGATAAACGCTTTAGCAATCGTTTAATTGAATTATACAAAAATAAGCCGGCTTGTCAACCGGCATGTGCGGTTCGCAGCAATCCACTCCGACTTCGTGCTATGCACTCGTCGGTCGTGGGCTGCTATCGCATGGCAGCTCGTAGACCGCTCTCACATCGCTTGCAGCTCGTGACAGCGGAACTCGCTGCTCATCTACTCCGACAGATACGCCTTCTTCACCTTATCGTCGTTGAGCAAATCGGATGCCTTGCCGCTGAGCGTGATCATACCGGTCTCCAGCACATACGCGCGGTCGGCTATCGACAGCGCCTTCTTGGCATTCTGCTCGACGAGCAGCACGGTCACTCCGTCCTGATGTATCTTCTGTATGATCTCGAATATCTCATTGACATACAGCGGCGACAGACCCATGGACGGCTCGTCCAGCAGCATCATGCGCGGATTGGACATCAGCGCACGCCCCATGGTGAGCATCTGCTGCTCGCCGCCGGAGAGCGTGCCGCCCATCTGCGACTTTCTCTCCTCCAGTCTGGGGAAGTACTTGTATACCTGCTCTAAGTCCTTCTCCACTCCCGCCTTGTTCTTGCGCGTATATGCGCCCAGCATCAGGTTCTGATATACGGTCAGATCGGCGAATATGCGCCTGCCCTCGGGGCAGTGCGCTATGCCCTCTCCCACCAGCTTGTAGCCGGGCACCTTGAGTATATTCTGTCCGTTGTAGATGACCTCTCCGCTCCGTGCGGATACCAGACCCGTGATGGTCTGGAGCGTGGTGGTCTTGCCCGCGCCGTTGGCGCCTATCAGAGTTACGATCTCGCCCTTGCCGACATAAAAGGAGACATCGTGGATCGCATGGATCACACCGTAGTATACGTTCAGATCCTTTACCTCAAGTATGTTTTCCATCTGTCTCTCCTTAGTCTCCGAGATATGCCTTGACTACGTCGGGATCGTTGAGCACCGTCCTGGGATCGCCCTGCGCCAGCACCTTGCCGAAGTTCAGCACCGTGATCTCCTCGCATATCCCGCTCACCAGCTTCATGTCATGCTCTATGAGCAGTATCGTCATATCAAACCTGTCTCTCACGAACAGGATAGTCTCCATCAGCTCCGAGGTCTCCTGCGGGTTCATGCCGGCAGCCGGCTCGTCCAGCAGCAGGAGCTTGGGATCCGTCGCCAGAGCTCTCGCTATCTCCAGCTTTCTCTGCTGTCCGTAGGGGAGCTGGGACGCCTTGAAGTTGGACAGCGTATCCAGCTTGAAGACATGGAGTATATCCATCGCCTTCTCGTCCATCTCCTTCTCCACCTTGTGCATGGCGCCCGTCCGGAAAATGCCTGAGAAAAGGCTGTATGTATAGTGCTCATGCAGTCCTATCTTGACATTGTCCAGTACGCTGAGCTCATTGAACAGGCGGATGTTCTGGAAGGTTCTGGCAACTCCCGCCTTGTTGACCTCCGCCGTGCTCTTGCCTGTCAGCTTCTGTCCGTCCAAGATAAATGCACCCTCATCGGGGGTATATACGCCCGTGATCAGGTTAAATACCGTCGTCTTGCCCGCGCCGTTGGGACCGATCAGTCCGTAGAGCTCATTTTTCTCGATGCGCAGCGTGAAGTCCTCGACCGCCTTGAGTCCGCCGAAGGATATGCCGAGGTGGCTGATGTCTACATATGCACTCATCGCTTTCCCTCCTTATCCGACCCGTCCTGCGCCGCAGCCTCTGCCGCCTCACGCTTCTCGTCCACCTGCTCGCTCAGGCTCGCTTCCTGCGCCGCCTGCTGTATGTCCACTTCCTTCACCGCCGCCTCTATGCGCTTGGAGCGGTTGAGACGCGCCATCAGCTGCTTTCTCCACTCTACCACCTTGGGCGAGGAGTTGAATATCATGATGACGATCAGCACTATCGCATATATCAGCATACGATAGTTGGACAGAAATCTCAGCTTCTCCGGCAGGACTGTCAGCAGCACCGCCGCTATCAGCGAGCCTCTCACCGAGCCGATGCCGCCGAGCACGACAAATACCAGTATCATGATGCTCTGGTTGTAGCCGAAGCTCTTGGAGGTCGCCTGCAGATTGGCGAGATTGTGTGAATAGAGCACGCCTGCCACGCCTGCGATAGCCGCGCTTAGGGTAAATGCCAGCATCTTGTAGTGAGATACCGAAAGTCCGGTAGCCTCAGCCGCTATACGGTTGTCGCGGATAGCCATGATGGCGCGTCCGTGTCTGGAATTGATCAGGTTGAGCACTATAAACAGAGTGATGAGCACCAGTATGATGCCTATCGTGAAATTGGCATTTCTCGGAAGACCTCCGATGCCCTGCGCGCCCTTGATGATAGTCACGCCGTCATCCGCCAGTCCCATGCTCTTCGCATCCTTGAGCGAGAAATGCACGCCGCTTGAGTCTATGCCGAGATATACGGCATTGATCACATTTTTGATAATCTCGCCGAAAGCGAGCGTCACTATCGCCAGATAGTCGCCCTTGAGGCGCAACACCGGGATGCCTATCAGAAAGCCTATGATGCCCGCGCTTGCCGCTCCTATCAGGACTGCACAGATGATCTCCACGGTATCCGGCAGGTTCGCTCCCGCCGTCACGGCAAATATCGCGCTTGAAAATGCACCCACGCACATAAAGCCCGCATGACCCAGCGACAGCTCACCCGACGTACCTACCACGAGATTCAGCGCCACGGCTACTATCATATAGTAGCAGAAGGGAACCAGCAGCCCCTTGGTCAGCGACGACATATGCCCCGTCCGCAGGGATGCCTCGCAGCATATATAGAAGGCGATGACGAGCGCATATGTTATCAGATTTGATCGAAATATCTTTTTCTTGTAGTCCATATACCCTCCTCAGACCTTCTCCTGCACATTCTTGCCCAGCAGTCCCGTCGGCTTGACCAGCAGCACGACGATCAGCACGGCAAAGACTATCGCATCGGACAGCTGCGAGGATATATATGCCTTGGACAGGTTCTCGATGATACCGAGCGCCAGTCCGCCTATGAAGGCACCGGGTATGGAGCCGATGCCTCCGAATACCGCCGCCGTAAATGCCTTGATGCCGGGCATGGCGCCCGTAGTGGACGACAGCGACGGATATGCCGAGCACAGCAGTATGCCCGCTACCGAGGCGAGCGCCGAGCCTATGGCAAAGGTGATGGCGATGGTCATATTGGCATTGATGCCCATGAGCGTCGCCGCGCCGCTGTCCTGTGAGACGGCCAGCATAGCCTGACCGGTCTTTGTCTTGTTGATAAATGCCGTCAGAGCGATCATGATGACGATACATGTCAGTATCGTGACTATCGTGACGCCCGACATCCTGATCTCACCGCCTGCAAATGTGATCCCCTCAAACTGTATCAGCGAGGTAAAGGTCTTGGAGTCCGCGCCGAATATCAGCAGGGCGGCATTTTGCAGGAAATAGCTCACGCCTATGGCGGTGATCAGGACGCTCAGCGACGATGCGCCTCTGAGCGGCTTGTAGGCGATGCGCTCGATAGTGATGCCCAGCAGCGTGCATACCACTACCGAAAGCAATATGCAGCCTAGCGGAGGGATACCCAGCTTGGTCAGCGCCACAAATGCCACAAACGCACCGACCATGATGATGTCGCCGTGTGCGAAGTTGAGCATCTTGGCGATACCGTAGACCATGGTATATCCGAGCGCGATGATCGCATATACCGAGCCAAGGCTGATCCCGCCTATCAGAAATGAAAAGAAACTGGACATACTGCACCTCAAACTTATCTTTAGCTTGCCTCTGTCTTGAAAAACGTGCCTAATATATTAACATTTCTTAATATTATCTTGCAAGGTTTTCGGCTTTATCTGTCGATTTAATATCTGCAGGATATCTCTCCGATATCTCCCTGATATCTCCGATCCGGCTTTCGTATCTCCGATCGCCCTCAAAGTTTTTCCTGCATATACGCAGAAAGAGCCGCATCATATGCAGCCCTTTCTGCTTTCATGTCATATCATATACCGGTCAAGCCGGGCTGTCAGTCAGCCAGCTTGTAAGCGCCGTTCTCGATGACGACCGCCTTGGGAGCCTTGTTGGGCTCGCCGTTCTCCGAGAAATGGATATCCTCGCCGGTCACGCCGTTGATGGAAACGGACTTCATGCCTTCCTTGAGTGCCTCGCAGATATCGCTGACGCTCATGTCGGGTGTTACATTGGCAGCCTCAGCAGCAGCCTTGATGACATAGAGACAGTCATATGCATCAGCAGCGAACTGGTTCGGGATCTCGTTCCACTTCTCCTTGTAGCTGTTGACGAAGTTTACTGTCAGATCATCAGTTGCATCAGCCGAGAAAGGTGTGAGCAGGATAACGCCCTCTGCCAGTGAGGTATCAAAGCCCTCAAGTGTGAGGATACCGTCCATACCGTCCACGCCGAAGAACTTCGGTGCGTAGTTCATCTCCTTAGCCTGCTTGAGTACCAGAGCAGCCTCTGTGTAGTAGAAGGGCATGAACAGAAGCTCTGCGCCTGCGTCCTTCATCTTCTGCAGCTGTGTGGTGAAGTCTGTCTTGGAATCAGCTGTAAATGCCTCTGCTGCTACGACCTCCAGACCATAGCCCTCAGCCGCCTTGTCAAAGGTCTCATAGATGCCCTGTGAATATGAATCTGATGAATCGTAGATGACACCTACCTTGGTAGCCAGCTTATGCTCGCTGATATACTGCGCCGACTTCTCGCCCTGTGCCGGATCCGAGAAGCACATACGATATACATTGTCGTTGATGGTGATGTCCTGAGTCGATCCCGAGGGAGTGATCTGGAACATGTTATCATCCTTCGTAGCCTGTACAACGCTCAGGCAGGGACCTGATGTAACAGTGCCGACCATGATCTGCAGACCCTGATCCTTCAGAGTGTTGTAGGCGTTGAGTGCCTTCTCTGCATCATGCTCGTCATCCTCAAACAGCCATACCACCTGATATCCGTTGATGCCGCCGTTGGCATTGATCTCGTCAACCGCGATCTGTCCTGCTCTCTCTACTGCCAGTCCGTACTGAGCAGCGCCGCCTGTAAGAGGGCCTGAGCCGCCGATATAGAACTTTGCATCGGAGTTTGCTGCCGCCTCTGTGCTCTGTGCCTCTGCACTCTGAGCCTCTGCGCTCTCTGCTGACTGTGCTGCAGACTCAACCTCTGCCGCTACCTCGCCTACCGCCTCAGCGGCAGACTCAACTGTCTTGGCTGTATCACCACTGTTGCTGCTGCATGCCGTCATGCTGCATACCATGGATGCTGCCAGAACTACACTAAGTAATTTCTTCATAATAGTTCCTCCTCCTTGATACTTTTACACAAATGATTCTGT
>CAVJQN010000176.1:0-7696 GCA_963651635.1 Agathobacter sp. | reverse complement strand
AGCAATCGTCCCTGCACATTTCAGCGTCCTTGCTCCGACTGTGACATTGGTCTTCATGTACTTCCCGGCGCATTTTAGAGTCTTCGTCCCGCTCCAGCTTGATGCCGTAAGAAGAGTCTTGCTGTTGTAGGCCACCGCTGGCGCACCCGTCATTGTATAGCTTTTGGTTGTGCCGTTGTATGTAACCGCTAATGTTCCCATGCGCCCTCCTTACGATATCGTTCCGTCGTAGTCCGCTATGGTTCCTGTGACCTTTGAACCCTTAACATACGCCGTCTCGCCAGCCCTGATATCGGCTGCCGCGGCTGTTGCGTCACCTGACCTGTCGCCGTTGCCGAGTAACAAACATTCTGCCATGGTTTAGACCCCCTTTATGAGTATCGGTATATCCACGCCCGGCCTTGAGGTATAGCAGGTAAATGTTATCTTCCCTGCTCCTGTCACCGCCTTGTCTATCAGCGCATACGCCGTCCGTGCCGCTATGTAATTAGCGGATGATTCTGATGCGGGGATTCCCATGGATATGATCGGAGCATAGTCAGCGGTCATATCGCTTACCGTAAGCGCCAGCGTATACGGCGCTGAGCTTGACCAGCTGCTCGCCGACAGGGTTGCCTTGCGCACTTTTGCATAGTCCGAATTTTGCGGAGCAGATGCTCCTGTTCCGCCTCGAAGAATGCTGAGCGTACCGCTGTTGATATCCGCTGCGCCATGGCTGTGGTTTACATTTGCCGCTGATATAGCCGCTGCCGTGATGCCGTGCGGGTTGCTCTTGTCCGCTATGTGCGCTATAAGAGCCTTGACCGCTGCCGCCAGCTTCCCAAACGCCACGCTTAGCTTCTCGCCGCTGGCAAGGTTGGATGTTGACGCAGGAGCCGTGTATGTCGGTGTCTGATCGTTTATCGCCTTGTCCTCGACATGCCCGAGTCCTATCTGCTCCTTAGTCACCGAGTGCGGGTTTGTCTGATCGGCGACATGGCTGTCGAAATCTTCCTTCTTAGCGTATGTATCACCCTCAATCAGAATCGCTGTGACATTCTCCGCGCTGCCTATCTGGATAACCACGCTGAATGTCAGCTCTATCGCTCGCCCGGATGATGTTGCCGGATAGTAGTCGACCTCGGACTGGTTATACCGATATGCGAACAACTGTTCTGTGCCGTCTGCGTCCGTAGCATATACGCCCATCTCCGTGCCGTAAAAGCTCGAGTCG
Organism: Agathobacter sp.; assembly: GCA_963651635.1. GTDB lineage: Bacteria > Bacillota > Clostridia > Lachnospirales > Lachnospiraceae > Darwinimomas. Next base: position 6,483 of record CAVJQN010000176.1, on the reverse strand, counting down.
ATGTCTGAGGAAGTAAGATATCCCGTGAGAATCACCATGCTGTCGGACTTTTCTATTGCGGTTATGCCTACCTCAACAAGCGGGTTGACCATGCCCGTGATCTCGGATCCGGTCTGCACGCCGTTTCCCAAAGCTATCTTGGTAAATGTTATCTTGTCGCCGTACAGGCTGCGTGCTATCATCGCAAGCCCCGCCTCCGTCGTTTCAAGATTCAAGTAACTGTCTGCCATTTATGTCTCCTTTGCATCCTTGAGCGGATTCTTGTAAGAGTCCGTTAAAAGGTCATCGCCGTACACGAACATTGTTACATCGCCCATCGGGTCTATCGGCTCCTTGTCTGTCGGTGTAACTACCTTCGTGGACTTATACGCCATGCCGACATAGGTGGGCTCCGGCTTCTTGTAGATGATCTTAATGTGAACCACCATGTTGACCGGGCGCATTCTGTAGACTACTTCCTGAGTGCTTTCGATAGCGCTCGGGTCGCTGATGGTAAGCTCAACATTTATCGTGTAGGCCTCATGTGTGACCGTAACCGCAACATTATCGCCGCATATCGCCTCAAGCTTTTCTCTGAGCTTGGTCAAGGTGTACGGTAGATCCTGCGTCCACTGCATCTGTATACGATGGCGCCGTTCCTCTAGCGTGTCGGTCTTATTCGGGGTAATACCTAGCAGGGACTCCCACATCTCGCACCCGGCCTCGGTCAGATCGTAGATTGACATATTGCAGTGAAGATCGTCGAGTGTCCCCCACGCCTGGCTTAACAGGTAGTCATACGCATTACATATTTCCTGCCATTCCTTCATCCGTGTCAGATGTTTTGGCAGCCAGTGAATAGTGTTGAACTCAGTCATGCGTTATCTCCCCCAGTACCGGGATTTCGTCCCATGCAAGTTCCAGCTTCGCACTTTCGCCGTTTAGAGTTGTCCCTGATACATCGATCACACCCGCGGCCTCAAGTATATGGGCTTCCGTCTGGCTGACATATACCGTGATAAACTCGTTTTCGCTGCCACCGTCCCACGCCTTGCGCAGGGTCAAAAAGTATTCCTCTATCGCAGCTGTTATCTTGTCGCCTATCGTGTCCCAGCTCTGCCCCGCTGCATATGTGATATTAGTTGCGATGTTTACCGTCTTCCCGATCACGGACACTACTGTCACGGTATGCCCGATAGGTGCGATTCCGTAACCCTTACCTGAAGCCGGGCAGATACTTTCCTGCATCGTCTGTATCAGTTCGTCGGATACGGTGTTGTAGTCGGAACTGACGGCGACTATCTTGACTGAGCCGCCGCCGTTCCATACTGGATAGACTTTACACCCGCCTATCCCGGCTATGCCCGATACTTCTTCTTTGTACTGTGCGACATTTCCGCCGAATGAGTCGCTTGTGAATGAATTTGTATATTCTTCAAGCAGCTCTTCCTGCGTAGTTGCGTCCTCGCCCTCTGTGAGTACCTCCGTGAGCTCTGCGCTCGTCAGCCCTGCAACATATGTGATGGGTGTTAGCGTACCCTTGATGCCGTTTGGCGCGCTGCCCGTGGTCTCGCAGATTGCGCGGTATACATGCGCCTCGATCATCTCCGTTACCGTGTAATTGAAGATGCTTAGGCTGAACCGCGCTCCGATGGGTAAATCGGTATCGGCGACTATCTTCACAACCGCCGCCGTAGCGTCAGACGGATAAATACCCCGCTGCTTGCACAGGAGCACCAGATTGTCATAATCCGCGCTGCTCGGGTCTATCTGCTTCATCAGATAATCAGCTTGTATATAGAACTTTTCCAGCTCGTAGGCGATTACGCTTAGCGCGTTATGTACCAGCGAACCCTCGTTCTTTAATATGCCGTCTGATATCTGCGCTTTGCCCTCGGCCAGCAGATTGTCATATGTCATGCTTTCATACATTTTCGCTTACCTCCGTGGAGCCTAGGACGGTATTGAGCGTGAAAGATATATGCAGCCTGTCTTTGTCTAGCTCCGCTGCGAAATCGTCTATGCCCGTGATGTACGGATTGACCATCAGCGCCTCCTGCGTCTCCGTGTAACAGTCGTTTTGTAAATACTCGTCCGATACCGTCTGCCCGATGTATTGCTCGTACTCCGTGCCATATTGCCATGAATAGATTGCATAGCGGTATCTCTCAGACTTGATGCAATTCCATGCCCACACCTTTATCGCCTCGATGCCCTCGACGATCTCTCCCGTAAGCTCCCCGGTATCAAAATCTATGCCGTACTCTCTCGGTGTAGGCATGACCTCCGCTACCGATGCCGCCCCCTGAAGCGTTGTGGCATACAGATATGACGGTAATATGCTCATCCGCTCACCATCCTCTCAATAACTAGAAACTTGCTGTCCGACAACTGATAGACAAGCACCGTGTCCCCTGCCTTCAGCGCAGTCATGTATGAGCTCTTGTCCGTGCACGTCCCGCCGTCCTTTGGAGCGACCTCCGACACCTTCACGCATTTCGTCTGCAAGAGATGGTCGGCAAACAACAAATCCGCGCTCGTAAGCTGGAGGTTGCCTATCATGCAGCTGTTCGCCCCGGTCATTGTGGCAAGCTTCAGACCAGCCGTGCTCATGCTGTGATTGCCAAACATATCCACCATGTCATTTGTCCATGCCATGTCATTCCTCCGTACTCGACTCGACTTCCTCCATGATGCTGTCAAAGCGCAGCTCCAAATCCATCGTGTGCGCGTTATTTTGCCATGTGTGCTTGTCCGAGCTTATCCAGTACCGCCCGGACAGCCCTGTTGCACTGTCAGATACCAGCACGAAATAACAGCTTAGACAATTCGCATCTCCCACCGCCGATATCTTGATAGACTGCGACGGCGCGACCGACAGCAAGGCGCTTGCCCCGTCTTGCGGGTTTACGCCCTCTTCCTGCTTGTACGCCTTTTGAAATATGCCGTATGTGCCCTGACTGCCATCGTCCTTGACCTCCCCGATCTGATTGCCGTTTGCATCGTATATCTTGACTTGGTTTACGATGCTGTCCATGCTCTCGGAGATGCTGGAGCTTGTCAGATTGTCATCATCGGCGATAGCAAAGCCCGCCACTGCCCACTCGGTCTTGTATACCCCGAATGCCCGCTTATATATCATGGGGAAGTACTTATCGCCCGTGATGCGGTATGCCTTTGTATATGCCGCCATAATGACATCATACAGGCACATATCGTCGCACAGCATGGACGCGATGTTGATGCCCGTCCCGTATACTGACTGGATGGGTATCTGCGCATCCGAGCACACCTTTTGCGCGATTGCCTCCGGCGTGACATTCTTGAAGTTGTACTGCGCTGTTGACTCCAGCAAATTCTTCATCATGTCATAGGCGGTAAATGTTATCGTGCCTACCGCCGAACTCTTTTCCGAGCCGAATATCTGACCGTAGAATACTTCCTCGCTCTCCGGCGTGAATGACACGATATCCCCCGTACTCACCGCCGGGAGGTCGTAGTTGTCAAACGGCGCATTTACATAATCAAAGCTCAGCTGCCGCGCCGCCTGCGATGCCGATCCGCTCCACTCGATACGCGTCACCGCGTCCGTTATGTCGTAGCTCGTGCCATCCTGTTTTAGTAATGACAAATTCATGCAGCCACCTCTCAGATATCGCCCGTCACTCTGCCCGCGGGCATATCCTTAGCCTTCAGCGATGCATACAGCGCCGCATAATTCGTTTTGGTCTTTGTGCTGCCGCTTGAACCACTGTCCGTCGCGCCCGCCGGAAGTGTCAGCACCTGTCCGGGATATATCAGGTTTGGATTGCTCCCTATTACGGATTTATTCTGTTCATAGAGTGCCTGCCAGTTTGACGTGCCCAGCATTTTCTTGGCGATGGAGGATAGACAGTCCCCGCTCTTTACCGTGTAGGTTCCGCCCGTGACCGCCTGCTCTACCCGCGTCTCGCCTGTTGCCTCTGTGGTCGTAGTCGTGCTTTCGGATATCTTGACCACGCTGGAACTCGATACGGACGGCGCTTTGTATTCCTGCAATGTCAGCGTGAAGTCAATATCTCCCGTCCCGTCATTCTCGCCCCACTCAAAGCTCTCTATCGTGCAGCGGAAATTGATAGACGTGCCTGTTATAATCAGCTTCACCGCCCCGGCGCGCTTCATGCTCTCGATCATCTCAACATATGCTTTGGGCTTTTTGATGTTCGTGAACTCGCAATATCCTGCGTCATATCTCATGGGGAAGAAGCTTGAAAAGGTTATGCCCCTCAAGCCTTGCTTTCCCTTCAAGACCACATCGCCCAGGGCAACCACATTGATCACCGTATTGTTTTGTGCGCTTGCCACCGTGTACTCCGGGGGCAGGACGGGCAGCCGCACTCTCTTTGAACCCTTAAGCCATATTTCCACTGTATGACCATCCTCCCCTGTTTGCGTTTGCCTGTCTTATCTTGCGCACTATCGCGTCTCCCAGCTTATCTATGTCTGCATCTTCCCTGATGATGATGCTGTCGGCCAGCTTTGCTATGGTTACACCGCCGCCCGCGATAGGCGTGTTCCTGCTTGCGTCATGCGGGATTATCTGCGTGCCTGACGGGAGGTTCATGATCTCGCCGCCTTTTTCGTTTACGCGTGTCCAGCCTCCGTGCCAGTTGGTTGTGCCCGCTGCGTTCGCCGGAACTGCAAGAGACGACCCAGCCGCATCCATATTGCCTGTTATCGCATTTGCCGCCCCGCCGGTTATGCTGCTGAAGAATGCGTCTACAAGCCCTATGGCTGTTTCTATCGCGCCGCCGATGCCCTCAAATACTCCCGTGACAACATTTTTGAAAGCTTCCCATGCCGCCGACCAGTCACCATCTGCTATCGCGGTAACAAATTTGGCCACGCCATCGATGGTGTCCTTGATGCCGTTGATAACCGTTGTAACGCCTTCTATGGCTATCGATATGCCCTCGGCTACGCCCTCAAACGCGCCGAGAAGATACCGCGTCACAAAGTCGCCTATCTCCTTGAGGATAGGGCATGCGGACTCTTTCAAGCCGCTAAACGCCTCCCGCAGCTTTTCAAGGTTGGGAGATACCCTTTCGTATACCCTCGCTGCCGCTTCCTTGAACTCGTCAAGATGTGTCACAACTGCCGCGATAATTGCTATAACGGCTGCACAGGCGATTACTACTAGGCTTATTGGAGTCGACAGCGCTGCGATCACGCCCTTGACTACTCCGCCCGCTGCACTCACGCCCTGAATAGCACCGCGCACTTTCGAGAATGCTCCGAGCAGTTTTGAGCCGAATACAATCATCTTGCCAAAGGCTGTGATTACCGGGCCCGCCGCCGCTGCAAATGCTGCATACTTTACGATGTTTTCCTTGGTGGTATCGTCCATGGCGTTGAAGTTGTCTGCAACACTTTGTACCCACTTGACGGCCTCGCTCAGATATGGAAGCAGCGTCTGCCCGAACGATATGCCCAGCTCTTCGATAGCGCCCTTGAGCTCTTCGATGCTGCCCTCTGTGGTGCCCATCAGCACATCGGCCATACCGGCCGCCGCGCCTTGTCCACCGTACAAATCAGACGCTCCGGATATCGTCTCTCTTAACTCGTCCCATCTGTCTGTGGCGTTTCCCAGCAGTGCAGATGCCGCCGCTATGGTGCGGGTATCGAATATCTCCGCCATGGCTTTGGACTTGTCCGCGTCTGTCATGGAATCGAGCGCGCCGTTAAGCTGCTGGAGCACTTCCTGCATCGGCAAAAGCTCGCCCTCTGCTGTGCTTGTGGCGACTCCCAGCGCTTCAAGCGTCTCCGCCGCCTTGTCTGTCGGCTGGTAGAGGTTTTTCAGCGTGTTTCGCAGTGCTGTACCGCCCTCTGAACCTATGATGCCGTTGTCGCCCAGTATGCCCAGCGCGGTATATGTATCTTCCAGATTCTGGCCGCATACAGCCGCCTGACCTCCGGCGACAAGCAGACCCTCGCCGAAGTCAGCTACGGAACCATAGGCATTTGATGCCGTAACCGCCATCATGTCCGCCATCTGCTGCGCACTGTCGCATTTGTCGCCCATGACGGCCATGCCGTTTGCTACCAGCTGTGTAGCATAGTCAAGGTCAAGGCTGCCCGCCGCTGCAAGGCTCAGTACCGTGGGCAGTGTGTCGTATATCTCCTGCGTATTGTAGCCAGCCATAGCCATGTTATTCATGGCCGCCGCTGCCTCTGATGCGGAAAATACCGTGTCTTTGCCCAGATCTCGCGCAAAGCGGCTTAGCGCGTCCATGGTATTGACCGTTTCGCCGTTCAGCTTCGATGTTGCATCCCTGGTAATGCCCATTGTGGCTTGAACCTGCGCCATACCGCTCTCAAAGTCTGACGCGGTCTTCAGGCATGCCGCTCCTGCGCCTACCACCGGAACTGTCACCGCCGCTGTCAGCGCCTTGCCTGTGCTTGCTATGCCATTGCCGAATTTCTCTATGGATTTTCTTGTCTTTTCTCCCGCCTTTGACGCGCTTG
>CAVJQN010000175.1:0-8126 GCA_963651635.1 Agathobacter sp. | reverse complement strand
TCGTATGCGGTCAATAGAATTGACCCTTGTTGCTTTTCTCGTTACAATATCGCTGTTAACTTCAGCAATTTGACCCGGGGAGGTCTTCATGAAATCCTTCTATATCGTTATCAATTATGAAAAGCCGCAGGCGTCGGCTGCGGCGGGGATGGTGCGCACATTTCTGGAGGCGCACGGCGCGAGGGTGTACCTCGGAAGACGAGATGACACGCTGCAAAGCCATGATGAAGCATGTGCAGCGGTGAAAAAAGCCGACGGTGATACAATGCTGGAAGACACGTCAGCACAAGATACACCCCACAAAGACACTTGGCATGGAAACACCTTACAGAGAGATGCCATACAGTCGAGTGCTGTTCAAGACAAATCCATACTAATGAATACTGCGCAGGAGTATTCGGTACCATTGGATGATACCCCGCAGGAAAGTACAGCGCAAAAAATCGTACCCTCGACGGATACCGGTGCCAGTACCTCCGCCAGCTCACCCGCTCCCTGCGCCCCCTCCGGATCTGTGAAGCGGTACGGCATCGATACCGAAGCCCTCATGACCCGCGACACAGAGCGCAGGCATAAGTTTCAGTATACCGACCCTGCTTCTATCCCGGAGGATACCGAGTGCATACTCGTCTTCGGCGGCGACGGCTCCATCATACAGACCGCCCGCGACCTGCAGGGCACGGATATACCGCTGCTGGGCATCAATATGGGATATCTGGGATATCTGGCACAGCTGGGAAGCGACGACGATATAGAAAAGGCGCTCATGGAACTGCTGCTGGACGTATATACTGTGGAGAGCCGCACGATGCTGGACGGCACGGTGCATCATGCCGGACGGGAATATCGTGATATAGCGCTCAATGATATCGTGCTCTCCAAGATCGGGACGAACGTAGCGCGCTTCGAGCTGTTCATCAACGGACGCATGATCGCCAAGTACAGCGCCGACGGCATGGTCATCTCCACACCGACGGGCTCTACGGCATATAACCTGTCGGCGGGAGGTCCCATCGCGATGCCGGAGTCGGAGCTGATGATTCTCACGCCCGTGGCTCCGCATATGCTTGCATCCCGCAGCATCGTCCTGCCTGTCGGCTCCGCAGTGCATATACGCATATCCGAGGATACACGCACAGAGCAGGTTGTATCCTTCGACGGCGATACCGTCATCCCGCTCGTGCCGGGAGATACGATAGATGTGTCCTTCTCCGACAAGCGGACAAAGCTCATACAGCTCGACGCGTCCATGTCTTTCCTCGACAACATCAACAAGCGTATGCAGTGATGAGGCAGCACGAAGTCAGAGTGGAAACAGCGAACCACGAGGCAGTGGCTTCTCTTGTCGAGGCACGCAGTGCCAAACCCCATCAAACACAAATCCGCCGCGAAGGCACCTTTCAAAGCCTCCGCGGCGGATTTTCCTTATATCTCACATTATGATACTAGGGTCAACATGTGCCAGTGGCACATGTTTAGCACCGACCGGAGCGGAGCGTAGACACGGGAGCGCAAAGCACGGAGCAATCCGGGTATCATCGGGCGGCATCTGCTCACCGCTTCTCCACTCCCAGCTCCACGCTCTCACCGTTCAGATCCCAGGTCTTGACATAGCCCCGTGTCTGTCCGGAGAGCAGCTCGTCCGTGAGCGTCTCCGCCTTGATGACATCGGCATTGTCCGTGATGATCTGCGCGATCCTTGCGTTGCCGTCGCTGGAGAGAGTGATATGATCTGTCACCTCAAATCCTGCCTCCTTGCGCATGGTCTGCACCTTGCTGATGATCTCTCTGACGAAGCCCTCCTCGATCAGCTCCGGCGTCATGACGGTTTTGAGAACCACCGTCACCTTGTTGTCGCCCTCTGATACGAAGTCGTCGGATCTGCCCGTCTCTATCAGCAGATCATCTTTCGTGAGTTCCACATCGTCTCCGTCGAAGTCAAAATGCAGTGCGCCCTCGCTCTCCAGCTGCTTCATCGCCGCCGCACCGTCCAACTCCGTCAGAGCCGCCTTTATCTGCGCTAGATGCTTGCCGTACTTGGGTCCTACCGTCCTCAGCTGCGGCTTGAACGTATATGTGATGAACTCCTCAACGCTGTCTCTGAACTCGACATTCTTGACATTGAGCTCATCTCTGATGATATCCGTATAGAAGCTGTCGAGGCTCGTCTCGGCTACCACGTACAGATCCGATATCGGCTGGCGGTTCTTGATATTGGCCTTGTTTCTCGCCGCACGTCCGAGCACCACGATGTCCAGCACCTCGTCCATGGCGGTCTCCAGCTTCTTGTCCACCATAGCCGCATCGACAGCCGGGAAGTCACACAGATGCACCGACTCCGGCGCGGTCTTGTCCACGCTGCGCACGAGATTCTGATATATCTGCTCCGTCATGAACGGGATCATCGGTGCAGCCGCCTTGGCAGTCGTCACCAGAGCCGTATACAGCGTCATGTAGGCATTGATCTTGTCCTGCTCCATGCCCTTCGCCCAGTAGCGGTCGCGGCAGCGCCTTACGTACCAGTTGCTCATGTCATCGACGAAGGTCTCCAGTTCTCTGCCCGCCTCGGGTATCCTGTAGTTGGCGAGGTCGTCGTCCACATTGCCCACCATCGTATTCAGACGCGACAGGAGCCACTTGTCCATGACGGTCAGCCGGTCGTACTCCAGCGTATACTTCGTCGGATCGAACTCGTCGATATTGGCATACAGCACGTAAAATGCATATGTGTTCCACAGCGTACCCATGAACTTGCGCTGTCCCTCGATGACTGCCTTGCCGTGGAAACGGTTGGGCAGCCACGGAGCAGAGTTCGTATAGAAGTACCAGCGGATGGCGTCCGCGCCGTAGTCGCGCAGAGCATCAAACGGATCGACGGCATTGCCCTTGGACTTGCTCATCTTCTGGCCGTTCTCGTCCTGCACGTGCCCCAGCACGATGACATTTTTGTACGGCGCCTTGTTGAAGATCAGCGTCGATATCGCCAGCAGCGAGTAGAACCACCCTCTCGTCTGATCCACCGCCTCCGAGATGAACTCTGCGGGGAAATGCTTCTCAAAGAGCTCCCTGTTCTCGAAGGGATAGTGATACTGCGCGAACGGCATCGAGCCCGAGTCAAACCAGCAGTCGATGACCTCCGGCACGCGCTTCATGGGCTTGCCGCACTTGGGACACTTGATGGTCACGGCATCGATATACGGTCTGTGCAGCTCGATATCGTCGGGGCAGTTGTCCGACATGGACCTCAGCTCCTCGATGCTGCCGATGGAATGTTGATGTCCGCACTCGCACTCCCAGATATTCAGCGGCGTGCCCCAGTATCTGTTTCTGGAAATGCCCCAGTCCTGTACATTTTCCAGCCAGTCACCGAAGCGTCCCTTGCCGATGCTCTCCGGGATCCAGTTGATCGTGTTGTTGTTGCGGATCAGGTCGTCCTTGACCGCTGTCATCCTGATGAACCACGACTCGCGCGCATAGTAGATCAGCGGCGTGTCGCAGCGCCAGCAGTGCGGATAGCTGTGCTCAAATACGGGCGCGGAAAAGAGCTTGCCCGACTCCTCCAGATCCTTGAGGATCATGGGATCAGCCTTCTTGACAAATACTCCCGGCCACTTCGTATCCGCACTCATGCAGCCCTTGGCGTCCACGAGCTGTACCAGCGGTATGCCGTACTTCCTGCCGACGCGGGCATCGTCCTCGCCGAATGCAGGCGCGCAGTGTACGATACCGGTACCGTCCGTCATGGTGACATAGCTGTCGCACCATACGAAAAATGCCTTGCCGTGCGCCTTCTCTACGGCATCCGCCGCGCATTGATACAGAGGCTCGTACTCCTTGTACTCGAGATCCTTGCCCTTGTATCTCTCGATGACCTCATAGCTGCCCTCGCCGAGTACCTTATCCAGCAGGGCGGTCGCCATGATATAGGTATATCCGTCTGTCCTGACTCTGGCATACTCCTCGTCGGGATTGACGCACAGACCGACATTGCTCGGCAGTGTCCATGGCGTCGTCGTCCATGCCAGGAAATACGCGTCCTCGTCCTTGATCTTGAAGCGGACGATGGCAGAGCGCTCCTTGAGCTCCTTATAGCCCTGAGCCACCTCGTGACTGGAGAGCGGAGTACCGCAGCGTGGGCAGTAGGGTACGACCTTGAAGCTCTTGTAGAGCAGCCCCTTGTCCCATATCTGCTTGAGCGCCCACCACTCGGACTCTATATATGTATTGTGATAGGTCACGTAGGGATCGTCCATATCCGCCCAGAATCCGACGGTCTTGGAGAAATCCTCCCACATGCCCTTATATCGCCATACGCTCTCCTTGCACTTCTCGATGAACGGCTCCAGACCGTACTGCTCGATCTGCTCCTTGCCGTCGAGACCCAGCTCCTTCTCGACCTCCAACTCCACGGGCAGGCCGTGAGTATCCCATCCCGCCTTGCGCGGTACCTCGTAGCCCTTCATCGTGCGGTAGCGCGGGATCATATCCTTGATGACACGCGTCAGGACATGTCCTATATGCGGCTTGCCGTTGGCCGTCGGCGGACCGTCGTAGAACATGTAGGTGTCGCCGCCTTTCCTGTCCTCGATGCTCTTCTCGAAGATATGCTCGCGGTTCCAGAACTCCTCAACCTCTTTCTCGCGCTCCACAAACTTCAGGTCTGTGGGGACTTTCCTGTAGATCGCCATAAATCCTCCTTTTTGCGGTACTCGCAGATGCTGCAGCGGGTGACTATCGCATAGCTGTGCGGTTCGCTGTCTCCACGTAAACTGCTCTCGCCTCGTCTTCGATTTCAGCGAACCCCAGAACACGAATAAGGCTCCGCCCCGATGTTCGGGACGGAGCCGTGATGTCTTCACATGCTTCGCTGTACCACCCTCAACATACTGTCATATGCGTTCCCTGTTACGTGGGAAAGACGTCCCTGCCTACTGTGATTTCAGCGGGCGGCTCCGGAGTGATATTCATATCTGCGTCACGCACCGGTTTCCACCATCCCCGGCTCTCTGCTGGGTGACTGACCGTCCGCGTCCTTCCGGCGTGCCCTGTTCCTGACACTCGCCGGCTGCTGACAGCTGTCACAGCGCCTCGCAGTATTACTTGTCTCCATCATCGCTTTTACTGTTGTACGATACCGAGGTCTAAAGCTCCTGTTCTCTGACGCATACCCGTCTGCGCAAGCACGACGCATACAACGATCCGATATCAGGCGCAATCTCTCCGACCTCGACGACATTATATTGATGCGGCGCCTATCCGTCAAGACAGGATTTTCACCGTCACTCGCCGAGCAGAGATGCTATCTGCTGGAGCAGCTCATTGGTCTTCTGCATCTTGCTCAGACGCTCCTGCTTCATGCTGAGCACCTGATTGAGCGTATCCAGCGCCGCGTTGTAGTTGCCGCCCGCTACGGATGCCTTGACACTGGCACGCATAGCCTTGGAGGTCGCCTCCTCCTTGCTGACCTTGTACTCGGATGCCTCCTTGTGGATAGCCTTGACCTGATCCCACACCTCCTTGTCTACGGAGAGAGTGCCGCTCTGCTTGCGCTGTGAGCAGATGGACTTGTACTTCGCCGATACGGCCTTGTTCTCGGTGTTCAGCGCCTGCAGCTGAGTATTGATAGCCTCTATCTCCGCCGTGATGGGAGCGGACTGCTCCTTGTACTCCTCCTGAGTATCTGCTGCCAGTGCAGAGATGGACATACATCCGGCGATCATCGCCGTAGTGCAGAACAGTTTGATTTTCTTGCTTATCATGATTTTTCTCCTTTTCGTGTGTACAACTATGAGTTCTTCAGCGAGTCAGCGGCGTCGTCGGTTGATCGGTCCTCATCGCCGCTCCTTACTGCATGCTTATGGTAGCATCACGGGCGGCGGCAAAAACAGACGAGAATAGTGGCAAACCTGTAATAGTTGTTTACGCTTACTTTACGGAATGTTATCATTTCCACGAAAAATCACGAACGGGGTAAATGCTTTGAAAACCATATATCTTGCCGACGATGAGAAAAACATCAGAGAGATCATGACTACATTTCTGGAAAATGAAGGCTACGAGGTCTGTGCCTTCGCGGACGGAGCCGCCATACGACGTGCATTTGACGAGAAGATCCCGGATATGGTGATTCTGGATATCATGATGCCGGGAGAGGACGGTCTGAGTCTCTGCGCGTATTTCCGCAAAAAGAGTTCCATCCCCATCATCATAGTCTCCGCCAAGGACACACCTATGGATCGCGTGACGGGCATCACTCTCGGCAGCGACGACTATATCACCAAGCCCTTCCTGCCGCTGGAGCTGGCGGTACGGGTCAAGGCGCTGTTTCGCAGGGCGCAGCTAGCATCCGACGGCGATACGGCTGAGCTAGAGCCCGTCACCTGCGGCAATCTCTGCATCGACCCGTCCGCCAGACGCATCACCGTGGGCGGGGAGATATTCAAGGCGACCCCGACGGAATACGAGTTTCTCTACTATCTCATCCGGCGTATGCAGAGCGCCGTGTCCAAAAAGGAGCTGCTGCGTGATATCTGGGGATATCACAACGATATAGATCTGGATGATACCAGAGTGGCCGACGATCTGGTCAAGAGACTGCGCAGAAAGCTGCGCGAGTGCGGCTGCACCGCCATGATAGAGACGGTCTGGGGCTACGGCTACCGGATGACACCGCAGCCGTAACAGCGTCGCAGGAGGCATAGGATGATGAAGCATATGCATATGCGGATGTATCTGCCGGTGCTGATCACGCTGATACTCTTTCCGATAGCGTCATTTATCATATTTATGATGTCATCGAGGCAGTATTTCCGGTATCAGGCTGTGCGCGATACCGACAGGCTCTACAGGGTGATCCAGAACGCGGCGCAGGAGACCTATCGCGACGCGCCTGCTTTAGGTCAGCGCACGCCCGAGCAGGAGCGCGGGTATTCCCATGATCTGCTGAACACTCTGCGCGACAGGCTGCAAAAGGACAATCTGAACGCATTTATGATAGCCATCAACTCACGCATGAAGCTCAGCTACCCCTTTGACGAGACCGTGGCTCCGTCGGTTCAGATGATATATACGCAGGTGGTGCGAAGTCTGGAGGCGGGCGAGCTTTCGGAGACGGAGGCGACGGAGATATCCACGCCTGACGGGGGCTATATCGTCCACATGCTGGAGATCCCATCTCAGAGCCATATCCGCGGCAAATATCTTATCAGCTACGCACCTATATCCGACGGCGCCGGTCTGATGCTCCACTCGGGCAGGCTCCTGCTCGGCATCACTCTCGCGTGCCTTGTAATATCCGCTGTGATCATATGGTTCGTGACAGGCGGCATCGTCAGACCGCTCGAGAGCCTGTGCCGCCACACCGCGAGGATCGGCGAGGGCGACTACGGGCAGATCGAGGAGACTTACTCGATCACGGAGATAGAGCAGCTCAAGGATTCTGTCAATCAGATGGCGGATAGGATCAAGACCTCACAGGAGGATACGCGCAGCTTCTTTCAGAACGTATCTCACGATCTGCGCACTCCGCTGACTTCCATCATCGCCTATGCTCAGGGTATACAGTCGGGTGTCGTCAAGGATACCGGCGCATCGGCACGGATCATACTGTCGGAGGGCGAGCGGATGATGAATCTCATCGAGAGTATACTGATGCTCTCCCGCATGGACAGCCGCGCCTTGCAGCTCCATCCGGTATCCATCCCGCTGCGTGAGTTCATCCAGGAGCAGCTGTGCATACTTCAGGGAAATGCAGGCGGCAGGCGATTTATATTCAGCGCAGACGATCCTGAGCTGTACATCAGCACCGACCCGCAGCTGCTGATCCGCATATTTCAGAATATCATCTCCAACTGCTCACGCTATGCCGAGCATGATATAGAGATCTCGCTGGAGAGCAGTGATGGCGGTATCGTCATACAGATAGAGGACGACGGACCGGGTATCTCCGACGAGGAGCTGACGCATGTCTTTGACCGCTTCTACAAGGGCGAGGGCGGCAATATGGGCATCGGACTGTCCGTTGTCCGCAGCGGGATGGAATATCTGGGCGGCAGCGTGACGCTGACCAGCAAGCAGCCCCCGCAGCACGGAGCGGTATACAGGCTGTACTTCCCGTGTGAGGATAT